>NZ_JANEWM010000051.1:0-35322 GCF_028069825.1 Citrobacter sp. Igbk 14 | reverse complement strand
ATCCATGATTTGTTCATACTGATGGCGGATAAATATTAACCAATAATACTCAAGCACAACAATAAACACAATTTAATTAAGGTTAAATTCAGACACATAGCGCCAATAAGTTCTTAATAATTTTTCAAGTCATCTTGTTTATTGTGGAAAAAACTTTGCGAGATTAATCAATATTATCCTTGCGATAATTTAGGAAAATTTAGCGTTATAACTTACAGGCAAACGACTGCTTTTAATCATTCTCCGGGGTGGTTCTGCCTTTTTTTGTTAGACGTGATAAAGGACACAATGTGAAAACTTTCGGAAAGGTCTGGCTCGTTGGCGCAGGTCCCGGTGATATTTCATTACTCACCCTCAAAGCAGTGATGTGCATTAAACAAGCGGATGTCATTATTTACGACAGGTTGGTCAATCCTAAGATTCTGGAATGGGCATCCGCTGACTGTGAGCTTATCAATGTCGGTAAGAATCCAGGATTTCATTGCGTGCCGCAGGATGAAATCAATGCGCTTCTCGTTCAGTATGCCCAGACGCATCACAATATCGTGCGCTTAAAAGGTGGCGATCCTTACGTATTTGGTCGTGGGGCCGAAGAAGCTGAAGGGCTTATCGAGCCGGGGATTCCTTTTGAAGTCATCCCCGGTATCAGTTCAACCATTGGGGGATTAACCTGTGCCGGGATCCCGGTAACACATCGCGATTACGCCTCTGGTTTTCACGTGGTGACCGGCCATACACGCGAAGGTAACCAGCAACAGGACTGGCGCCAGCTGGCCAAACTGAACGGTACATTGGTTATCGTCATGGGTATCGCGAATCTGGCATTCATCTGTGAAGAGCTACTGATGGGCGGAAAACCGGCGGAGACACCCGCGGCCATTATCATGTCCGCGACCCGGGAGAATCAGCGCCGACTGACCTGTACTCTCGGATCGTTACTGAGCAATGCGCAGGAAGCCAACATTACGCCGCCTGCACTGGTAGTCATTGGTGATGTCGTCACGCTGAGCGATCGTCTGTCTTTCATTCCTGCCGCTATCGAACTCCCTGAACATCTTTACTGCGAGAGTCTGGCGTGACGAAAAGACTGGGGTGATGTTTGATGCGCCGCCCGGAAAACGCGACAAAAATAACTGGTTTGTGCGTACTGAAGTTTCCGGGCAATACTGTCTATTGAATGAACAGGATCATGTAATAACTCCCCCGCCTTTTGCATTTTTTTCTGATTTACCCAGGTTTTAAAATTAACGCCCTGACGCTTCTTAAAAAATCGACTAAAATAATTTGCACTTAAACAGACATGTGCTGCCACAGACTCCAGGGATAAGTCACTATACAAGTTATCATCAATATAACGCAGTGCCGCCAGTAGTTTTTTCTCATGACGAGAAAGCTCCGTAAAATAGTGTCGGACGCTACTTACCGGTTTATCGAATACCACTTCAGATTGTTTTCCTTGTCTATCAAAATTATTAACAATAAAATGCAATAAATTAGCCGATGCCACCAGCGTATTATTATCAACCGCAACAAGCTGATCCCACTCAGTTTTTATTTCAGGATCGCCCATCCATCGTAATTCATCTTCAACGACGATAGTTTTATATTCCTGGTACTTAGCCCGAACCTGACCACAGATAATAAAACCATGCAGATTCCCCTCATAAATTAATGGTATGGAGAACAAACTTAACCCTGCATGGCAGCTGAATATTCTGGGTTTACACTGCTTCAGTGCCTCAAAAGCACACTGTTTATCGCATGCCTGGCAACCAACACTGTAGCGTTTATTCGCTCTCATCAGCTTACAGAATGAATTAAAGTTATGGCAATCAGAGAGTGCTCTGCCTGTAACATCAACGACTACCGTTGCTAACCCCGTCGCATTGGAGAAAACTTCTGCTATAGAGAATAAACATGGTAAGTAATCATCCTGAATTTTCAGCGACACATCATCCTCCAACCTTAATATGACTAAAGGCGATAATATGCAAAATCCAGGCAAAAGAAAGAATGACGCTCACCGCAAAAAATAATCTCATTTGTGAAGATGAATGTGATCAAATTGCATGATGCGGGATGACAGAAAATAAAAAAGGCCATCAATAGATGGCCAACCATGTCGAAAACGAATCAGTCTTGCTTCCTTCGCGTAACAGCAGTTTTCTGCTACGCGAAAGAGTCGGACCTTATACTGCTTTTTGAGAATTACTTAATTACCGCTTTCAGCGCTTCGCCGATATCGGCCAGACTACGCACGGTTTTCACACCAGCAGCTTCCAGCGCAGCGAATTTCTCATCCGCTGTCCCTTTACCACCCGCGATGATTGCGCCCGCGTGCCCCATACGTTTGCCTTTCGGCGCGGTCACACCTGCGATGTAACCCACAACCGGCTTAGTCACGTGATCTTTAATGTACGCAGCCGCTTCTTCTTCTGCGCTACCGCCGATCTCACCGATCATCACGATCGCTTCAGTCTGCGGGTCTTCCTGGAACAGTTTCAGGATGTCGATAAAGTTAGAGCCTGGGATCGGGTCACCGCCGATACCGACACAGGTAGACTGGCCAAAACCGTAGTCGGTGGTCTGCTTAACCGCTTCATAGGTCAGCGTACCGGAACGGGAAACAATGCCCACTTTACCCGGTTTATGAATGTGGCCCGGCATGATGCCGATTTTACATTCGCCCGGGGTGATAACACCTGGGCAGTTCGGGCCGATCATGCGTACGCCAGCTTCATCCAGTTTCACTTTCACGGTCAGCATATCCAGCGTTGGGATACCTTCGGTGATAGTGATGATAAGCTTGATGCCTGCATCAATAGCTTCCAGGATGGAATCTTTGCAAAACGGTGCCGGAACGTAGATAACGGTGGCGGTTGCGCCGGTCGCTTCTACGGCTTCACGTACGGTATTGAATACCGGCAGACCCAGATGCGTGGTGCCACCTTTGCCAGGTGTAACGCCACCGACCATTTGCGTACCGTAAGCGATCGCTTGTTCAGAGTGGAATGTCCCCTGGCTACCGGTGAAGCCCTGGCAGATAACCTTGGTATCTTTATTAATTAAAACTGACATTATTTCCCCTCCACTGCGGCAACAACCTGCTGAGCTGCATCCGTCAGACTTTTCGCTGCAATAATATTCAGGCCGCTGTCAGCCAGTTTCTTCGCGCCGAGTTCGGCGTTGTTGCCTTCCAGACGCACAACAACAGGAACGTTAACACCCACTTCCGCTACCGCACCGATGATACCGTCAGCGATCAGATCGCAACGAACGATACCGCCGAAGATGTTAACCAGAACAGCTTTAACATTGTCGTCAGAGAGGATGATTTTGAATGCTTCGGTTACACGTTCTTTGGTCGCGCCGCCGCCAACGTCCAGGAAGTTCGCTGGTTCACCGCCGTGCAGTTTAACGATATCCATGGTGCCCATTGCCAGGCCCGCACCGTTAACCATACAACCAATGTTCCCGTCCAGTGCGACGTAGTTCAGTTCCCACTGTGCAGCCTGCGCTTCACGCGGATCTTCCTGAGACTGGTCGCGCATTTCACGCAGGTCAGCCTGGCGGAACAGCGCGTTGCCGTCAGCGCCCAGTTTGCCATCGAGGCAGATCAGGTCACCCTGTTTGGTCACTACCAGCGGGTTGATTTCGATCAGCGCCAGATCACGCTCCAGGAAAATCGTCGCCAGCCCCATGAAGATCTTGGTGAACTGCTGAACCTGTTTACCTTCCAGACCCAGTTTGAACGCCAGCTCACGCCCCTGATAAGGCATCGGGCCTGCCAGTGGATCCAGCGCTACTTTGTGGATCAGGTGCGGGGTTTCTTCCGCTACTTTTTCGATTTCTACGCCGCCTTCAGTAGAGGCCATAAAGACCACGCGACGGGAACTACGGTCAACCACTGCGCCGAGGTAAAGTTCTTTACCAATGTCGGTCGCAGCTTCAACCAGAATCTGGTTTACCGGTTGGCCATGTGCGTCTGTCTGGTAAGTGACCAGACGTTTACCCAGCCAGTGTTCAGCAAAAGCGCGAATGTCTTCTTTGCTGTTTACAACCTTCACACCGCCCGCTTTACCACGGCCACCAGCGTGAACCTGACATTTTACTACCCACGGGCCTGCGCCGATTTTAGATGCGGCTTCTTCGGCTTCACGCGGAGTAGTACAGGCATAACCCACCGGTGCCGGTAAGCCATAGCGGGCAAAAAGTTGTTTTGCCTGATATTCATGTAAGTTCATGTGTTCTGTCCATCCTTCAGGTAATCGTTATCTTTTACCCGTAGGCCTGATAAGGCGTCCAGGCCTACGGGGCAGGTGATACTCTTTTTGGTTACACGTCCAGCAGCAGACGTGTTGGATCTTCCAGCAACTCTTTAATGGTTACCAGGAAGCCTACTGACTCACGACCATCGATCAGACGGTGGTCATAAGACAGCGCCAGATACATCATCGGCAGGATTTCAACCTTACCGTCTACCGCCATCGGTCTGTCTTTGATGGCATGCATACCCAGGATGGCACTCTGCGGCGGGTTGATGATAGGCGTAGACATCAGGGAACCGAACACACCACCGTTAGTGATGGTGAAGTTACCGCCCGTCAGATCTTCAACCGTCAGCTTGCCGTCACGACCTTTTACTGCCAGTTCTTTAATATTCTTCTCGATGTCGGCCATACCCAGCAGATCAACATCACGCAGTACCGGGGTAACCAGACCACGCGGCGTGGAAACCGCCATGCTGACATCAAAGTAATTGTGATAAACCACGTCATCACCATCGATAGACGCGTTCACTTCCGGATAGCGTTTCAGCGCTTCAACAACGGCTTTAACGTAGAAAGACATAAAGCCCAGACGGATACCATGGCGTTTCTCAAACGCGTCACCGTACTGCTTACGCAGGTCCATGATTGGCTTCATGTTGACTTCGTTGAAGGTTGTCAGCATCGCGGTAGAGTTTTTCGCTTCCAGCAGACGCTCAGCCACGCGCTTACGCAGACGGGTCATCGGAACGCGTTTTTCACCACGTGCGCCCAGCGCAGGCTGTGCCGCAGGTGCTGCGGCCGGTGCTTTCGCTTCAGCTTTCGCCGCCGGCGCTTTAGCCAGATGTTTTTCAACATCTTCACGCGTAATACGTCCACCAACGCCTGTGCCGTTGATAGCGCTGGCTTCGAGGTTATGCTCACCCAACAGGCGACGGATTGCCGGGCTCAGGGCATCGTTGTTCTGCTCAGTGAGGGACGCCTGCTGGCGCTGCGCCGGAGTAGAATCTTTCTCTTCAGACTTGGCGCTGGTCTCTTTACCGGCGCTGTTGCCTTCACGCAGGCGACCGAGGATCTGGCGAGAAGTTACCGTTGTCCCTTCATCTTCCAGGACCGCATCAAGAATACCGTCCGCTGATGCCGGTACTTCCAGTACCACTTTGTCAGTTTCGATTTCTACCAGTACTTCATCACGACGTACTGCATCGCCCGGTTTTTTGTGCCAGGTTGCAACCGTTGCATCCGCTACGGATTCAGGCAGGTCGGGAACAAGAATATCTACGCTACTCATTATTTATCCTTTATTTAATCGACGTTCAGCGCGTCATTTACCAGATCTTGTTGCTGTTTCTGGTGAACGGACATATATCCTACTGCCGGAGAGGCAGAGGCCGGGCGACCTGCATAACGCAGAGCTGACCCAAATGGAATTACTTCACGGAAATGATGCTGGCTGCAGTACCATGCGCCCTGGTTAAGCGGCTCTTCCTGGCACCAGACAAAATCATGTACATGAGCAAACGGTTTCAGCGCTTCCTGCACCGCTTTATGCGGGAATGGATAGAGCTGTTCGATGCGTACAATGGCAACATCTTTTTGGCCATTCTTACGGCGTTGCTCCAGCAGGTCGTAATAAACCTTACCAGAACACATTACGACACGCTTCACGGCTTGTGGATCAAGTTCATCAATCTCACCAATGGCTGGCAGGAATGTGCCGTTCGCCAGTTCGTCGAGCGTAGACACCGCCAGCGGATGACGCAGCAATGACTTCGGTGACATCACCACCAGCGGACGACGCATACCGCGCAGCGCCTGACGACGCAGCATGTGGTAAACCTGTGCCGGCGTAGATGGGACGCAAACCTGCATGTTTTGCTCAGCACAAAGTTGCAGATAACGTTCCAGACGCGCAGAGGAGTGCTCCGGCCCCTGGCCTTCGTAGCCGTGCGGCAGCAGCATCACCAGACCGCACATGCGGCCCCATTTCTGCTCACCGGACGAGATGAACTGGTCGATAACCACCTGCGCACCGTTGGCGAAGTCACCGAACTGCGCTTCCCAGATGGTTAGCGTACGCGGTTCAGCCGTGGCATAACCGTATTCAAATGCCAGCACCGCTTCTTCAGACAGTACGGAGTCCCATACGCGGAACGTCCCCTGTCCGTTATGCACATGCTGCAGCGGCGTGTAGGTTGAACCGTTCGCCTGGTTATGAATTACCGCGTGACGGTGGAAGAAGGTGCCGCGACCGGAGTCTTCACCCGACAGACGTACCGGAATGCCTTCGTCAACCAGCGTGGCGTAAGCCAGATTCTCTGCGCCACCCCAGTCAAACAGCTTCTCGCCTGCGGCCATCGCCTGACGATCGCCATAAATCTTGGCAACGCGCGACTGCATTTCAACCGCTTCTGGTACGGTACTGATGCGTTTGGCCAATTCTTGCAAACGCTTCATTTCAACCTTGCTTGGGTAATTTTCATCCCACTCGTGGTTGAGGTACGGTGACCAAGTGAAGGAGTGCATGTTCATTGGACGCCACTCTTTCACGACACATTCGCCAGCATCCAGCGCATCACGATAGAGGTTGACCATTTCGGTCGCATCTTCCAGCGTGGCAACTTTATCGGCTTCCAGTTTGTCAGCGTAGATTTTGCGCGGGGTCGGATGCTTTTTGATTTTCTGATACATCAACGGCTGGGTTGCGCTCGGCTCATCGGCTTCGTTATGGCCGTGACGGCGGTAACACACCAGATCAATGAAGACATCACGTTTAAAGGTATTACGGAAATCCAGCGCCAGACGGGTAACGAAAGCAACCGCTTCCGGGTCATCCGCATTCACGTGGAAGATCGGCGCCTGAACCATCTTACCGATGTCGGTGCAGTACGGTGTAGAACGCGCATCCAGCGGGTTAGAGGTGGTGAAGCCTACCTGGTTGTTGATAACGATGCGAACGGTACCGCCCACTTCGTAACCACGCGCTTTCGACATGTTCAGGGTTTCCTGAACCACGCCCTGCCCGGTCACTGCCGCGTCACCATGAATGGTGATTGGCAGGACTTTATTGCTGCTCGGCTCGTCCAGCCTGTCCAGACGTGCACGTACCGACCCGATAACCACCGGGCTAACGATTTCAAGGTGCGACGGGTTAAACGCCAGCGCCAGGTGCACCAGACCGCCTTCGGTTTCGATATCTGATGAGAAGCCCATGTGGTACTTCACATCGCCTGTTCCGAGGTGTTCTTTATGTTTGCCTGCGAATTCGTCGAACAGTTCCTGCGGGCGTTTACCCAGCACGTTAACCAGTACGTTCAAACGACCGCGGTGCGCCATGCCCAGAACCACTTCACGGGTTCCGCTGTTACCGGCGTGGCGGATCATTTCTTTAAGCATCGGGATTAACGCGTCGCCACCTTCCAGTGAGAAGCGTTTTGCCCCTGGGAACTTCGCACCCAGGTAGCGCTCCAGGCCTTCAGCTGCAGTCAGTTCACTGAGGAAGCGTTTCTTCTCTTCACTACTGAATGCGGCACGCCCGGACTCGATACGCTGCTGAAGCCAGCGTTTCTCTTCGGTGCTGGTGATGTGCATATACTCGGCGCCAATCGGGCCGCAGTAGGTTTGTTTCAGTGCGACAACCAGGTCGCTCAGCTTCATGGTGTCTTTGCCACCGGCAAAAGAACCTACGTTAAAGCTTTCCTGAAAATCAGCGTCGGTCAGATCGTGGAAAGACGGATCCAGATCGGCCACATTTTCTTGTTGCCACAGCCCCAGCGGATCGAGGTTCGCATGCTGGTGACCGCGGAAACGATAGGCGTTAATGAGCTGCAGGACTTTAACCTGCTTCACATTGGCATCAGGGTCGGAAATAGAAGAAGAGTAACGTGGGGTAATCAACGCCTGTCGACGGAAATAATCACGTGTTTTTGAGTGGAGTTGATCCGGTTTGACTCCGGTACCAGGTAACTGCTGGAACGTCGAACGCCAGTTAGCATCTACCGAGTCAGGGTCGGTTAAGAAGTCTTCATAGAGCTGTTCTATCCAACTCTGGTTAGAACCGGAGAGGTAAGAAGAGTCCAACCAGGCTTTCAAAGCGCTGTTCTGCATCGTGATCCCTTAAGCATTTGTATGCTTACTTCGCCGTGGATACTACCACGCACACCGATGTGCGTGCCGGGGTTCACTTGCGAGCTCTTTTTGTTTGGCTCGCGAAGGAACCTTTAAAAACTGTCAGAGATAAGGGGCAGTTTTTAGAGGTTTCCTACATTAACGATTCGCCTGATGGCGCGTAGCTTTCAGGCCTACAAGGTACATAACCCGTAGGCCGGATAAGACGGTACGTCGCATCCGGCAACCATTGCCTGATGGCGCGTAGCTTTCAGGCCTACAAGGTACGTAACCCGCAGGCCGGATAAGACGGTACGTCGCATCCGGCAACCATTGCCTGATGGCGCGTAGCTTTCAGGCCTACAAGGTACATAACCCGTAGGCCGGATAAGACGGTACGTCACATCCGGCAACCATTGCCTGATGGCGCTTCGCTTATCAGGCCTACAAGGTACATAACCCGTAGGCCGGATAAGACGGTACGTCGCATCCGGCAACCATTGCCTGATGGCGCTTCGCTTATCAGGCCTACAAGGTACATAACCCGTAGGCCGGATAAGACGGTACGTCACATCCGGCAACCATTGCCTGATGGCGCGTAGCTTTCTGGCCTACAAGGTACGTAACCCGTAGGCCGGATAAGACGTTTACGTCGCCATCCGGCAACCACTACAACAACTTACGCACTACGTTTGAGCAGCATCGACTTAATATGCCCGATGGCACGCGTCGGATTCAGTCCCTTAGGACAAACACTGACGCAGTTCATGATGCTATGGCAGCGGAATACGCTGAAAGCGTCACTCAAACCGTCCAGGCGGCTGTCGGTCTCGGTATCGCGGCTATCAATTAAGAAGCGATACGCTGCCAGCAGACCTGCCGGGCCAATAAACTTGTCCGGATTCCACCAGAATGATGGGCAAGACGTTGAGCAGCATGCACATAAAATACATTCATACAGCCCATCGAGCTTCTCACGCTGCTCTGGCATTTGTAAATGCTCACGAGCCGGTGGATTTTTCCCATTATTCAACAAGTAAGGTTTAATCTTCTCATACTGTACGTAGAATTGCCCCATGTCTACCACCAAATCGCGCACAACCGGTAAACCCGGCAGCGGGCGAATGACAATCTTCTTGCCCGGCTGATTCAGCGCAGAAATAGGTGTGATACAGGCCAGTCCATTTTTACCGTTCATATTCAGACCGTCGGAGCCACAGACCCCTTCACGGCAGGAACGGCGGAACGACAGCGACGGATCTTTTTCTTTCAGCTGCATCAGTGCATCCAGCAGCATCATGTCGCGCCCTTCTTCCGCTTCCAGGGTGTAATCCTGCATGTGCGGAGCATCATCAACATCCGGGTTATAGCGATAAATTGAAAACTCGAGTCTCATTTTCCTGTCTCCGCATTAGTAAGTACGAATCTTCGGCGGGAATGCCGGGCGCAGTTTCGGTTCCATGTTGACTTGACGTCGGGTCATGGATTCCGACTCTGGCAGATACAGGGAATGGCACAGCCAGTTTTCATCATCACGTTCCGGGAAGTCGAAGCGACTATGCGCGCCACGGCTTTCGGTACGGAAGTTGGCGGATACCGCCGTTGCGTACGCGGTTTCCATCAGGTTATCCAACTCCAGGCACTCAACGCGCTGGGTGTTGAACTCGCTGGAGGTATCATCCAGGCGGGCATTTTTCAGGCGCTCACGAATGGCTTTCAGCTCTTCAAGACCTTTCGCCATCGCATCACCTTCACGGAATACCGAGAAGTTATGCTGCATACATTCCTGCAGCGCTTTACGGATCACAACCGGGTCTTCACCGTCGCGGTTACCGTTCCAGCGATTCAGACGCGTCAGAGAGGCATCGATCTCTTCTTCCGTCGCATCCTGCAGGTTACCTTGCTCGGCGATAGACTCCTGCAGATGCAGACCGACCGCACGACCAAAGACCACCAGGTCCAGCAATGAGTTGCCGCCCAGACGGTTGGCACCGTGCACCGAGACGCAAGCTATCTCGCCCACTGCAAACAGCCCAGGAATAACTACATCTTCGCCCTGCTCGTTCACGGTCAACGCCTGGCCAGTCACCTTGGTCGGAATACCCCCCATCATGTAGTGACAGGTTGGAATGACCGGAATCGGCTCTTTCACCGGGTCAACGTGAGCAAAGGTACGAGACAGCTCCAGGATACCCGGCAGACGGGATTCCAGTACTTCTTTACCCAGATGGTCGAGTTTCAGTTTAGCGTGCGGGCCCCATGGGCCATCACAACCACGGCCTTCACGGATTTCGATCATAATGGAGCGCGCCACCACGTCACGACCCGCAAGGTCTTTCGCGTTCGGGGCATAACGCTCCATGAAGCGTTCGCCGTGTTTGTTCAGCAGGTAACCACCTTCACCACGGCAGCCTTCTGTTACCAGCACGCCCGCACCGGCGATACCGGTTGGGTGGAACTGCCACATTTCCATATCCTGCACCGGCACGCCAGCGCGGATTGCCATACCTACGCCATCACCCGTGTTGATGTGAGCGTTGGTGGTGGACTGATAAATACGACCCGCACCGCCGGTTGCCAGCACGGTCGCGCGGGCTTTGAAGTAAACCACTTCACCGGTTTCGATACACAGTGCGGTACAACCGACAATTGCGCCGTCGGCGTTTTTCACCAGATCTAACGCATACCACTCGGAGAAGATGGTGGTGTGGTTTTTCAGGTTTTGCTGATACAGCGTGTGCAACAGCGCGTGGCCGGTACGGTCAGCCGCCGCTGCGGTACGTGCCGCCTGTTCGCCACCGAAGTTTTTCGACTGACCGCCAAACGGACGTTGATAAATGGTGCCATTTTCCAGGCGGGAGAACGGCAGCCCCATGTGATCCAGCTCCAGAATCGCTTCCGGACCGGTTTTACACATATATTCAATGGCGTCCTGATCCCCAATGTAGTCCGACCCTTTAACGGTGTCGTACATGTGCCATTCCCAGTTATCTTCATGGGTATTACCGAGCGCCACGGTGATGCCACCCTGCGCAGAGACGGTATGGGAACGGGTTGGGAAGACTTTGGAGAGCAGCGCACAGGTCTGACCGCTCTGGGAAATTTGCAGCGCCGCGCGCATACCTGCGCCACCGGCACCAATCACAACAGCATCAAATTCTCTGACTGGCAGTTTCATTACACACCCCACACCACAACAAATCCATAAATGACGTAAACCACCAGCGCAACGACAATGGCCAGCTGCAGAATCAGGCGAACTGCCAGAGGTTTAACGTAGTCGGTCAACACCTGCCACATGCCAATCCAGGCATGAATCAAGATGGAGAAAAGCGCCAGCAGGGTGAAGACTTTGGTGAATGCCGATGAGAAGAAACCGGTCCAGGCTTCAAAGGTCAACTCGCCACTGGTGGCGAAGAAGCCGACCATATAGATGATGTATAACGTCAGAACGATAGCGGTGGCACGGACCAGAATGAAGTCATGTACGCCATTGCGTCCTAATGCGGAGGCGTTGCTTACCATACGAGGACTCCTGCGAGAAGTGAAAGCACGACAATGATAACGAAACAAATTTTGGCGGAGCGTGTCCCTGCTTCGAGGGTTTCTTCGAGGTAGCCAAAATCCATCAACAGATGGCGAATGCCCATTACGGCGTGATAGGCCAGCGCAATCAGAATCCCCCACAGAATCAACTCCACGAAGAAATTATTCATAATGGATGACGCGGCGAGGAAACCTTCAGGGGAGGACAGGCTGGTACCCAATAACCACAACAGGATCCCGACCGCCACGAAGGTGATCACTCCAGATACGCGATGGAGAATGGACGCTATCGCCGTGATTGGGAATCGGATCGTTTGCAGATCCAGATTGACAGGTCTTTGTTTTTTCACATTTCTTATCATGAATAACGCCCACATGCTGTTCTTATTATTCCCTTTGGACTTCGGGCACAGAAGAAAAAGACTTCTGTAGTCTGAAAGACGCCGGGATTTCCTTCCTCCGGTCTGCGTGCGGGTCAGACAGCGTCCTTACTATAACTACGCGTCATATAAAACACTGCTTCCAGTTGCTAAAACGACACGTTACAACGCTGGTTGGCTCGGGATTGCAGGGTATTCCGGAGACCTGGCGGCAGTATAGGACGTTCACAAAATCATTACAATTAACCTACATATAGTTTGTCGGGTTTTATCCCGAACAGTGACATAGGTCACGATAACAACATTATTTTAATTTTTAATCATCTGATTTGACAATCATTAAACAAAGTTGTTACAAACGACACCAGAAAAAGCATATAATGCGTAAAAGTTATGGGGTCACTCTTTCACCGGAGATTTAGTTATGTAACAGTGTGGAAGTATTGACCAATACCTTCAGGACAGTTATTAGTGATAGACAGGTTAAATAATTCGGATTGCTAAGTTGTTGATTTGTTGCTAATTCACCATGAGTTAACTGATTTACCTGCAAGCGCCCATTGCTCTGTACCCTGGTTTTCTCCTCTATCGCAGAGCGGCGAGCCGAATAACAAACTGGTAATGGTTAATTGATGAGTTGAAACAGATCTCACCTGAGTAGTCTTAAGTAATAAGGCGCTAAGGAGACCGTAAATGGCTGATACTAAAGCAAAACTCACTCTTAATGGTGACGCTGCTATTGAACTGGATGTGCTGAAAGGTACGCTCGGTCAAGATGTTATTGATATTCGTAGCCTTGGCTCAAAAGGGATGTTTACTTTTGACCCAGGTTTTACCTCTACCGCATCCTGCGAATCCAAAATTACTTTCATCGACGGTGACGAAGGTGTTTTGCTGCATCGCGGCTTCCCAATTGACCAGTTGGCGACCGAGTCCAACTATCTGGAAGTGTGTTATATCCTGCTGTACGGTGAAAAACCGTCACAGGAAGAGTACGACGAGTTCAAAACCACGGTCACTCGCCATACCATGATCCACGAGCAGATTACCCGTCTGTTCCACGGTTTCCGCCGTGACTCTCACCCGATGGCCGTTATGTGCGGTGTTACCGGTGCGCTGGCCGCGTTTTACCATGACTCGCTGGATGTCAATAATGCGCGTCACCGTGAAATCGCCGCTTTCCGTCTGCTGTCCAAAATGCCAACCATGGCAGCAATGTGCTACAAATACTCCATCGGCCAGCCGTTTGTTTATCCGCGTAACGACCTTTCCTACGCCGGTAACTTCCTGAATATGATGTTCTCCACGCCGTGCGAAAAATACGAAGTAAACCCAATCCTGGAACGCGCAATGGATCGTATTCTGATCCTGCATGCTGACCACGAACAAAACGCTTCAACCTCCACCGTACGAACCGCAGGTTCTTCCGGCGCTAACCCGTTTGCCTGCATCGCAGCCGGTATCGCTTCCCTGTGGGGGCCGGCGCACGGCGGCGCGAACGAAGCTGCACTGAAAATGCTGGAAGAAATCAGCTCAGTTAAACACATTCCGGAATTTGTTCGCCGCGCGAAAGACAAGAATGATTCTTTCCGTCTGATGGGCTTTGGTCACCGTGTTTACAAAAACTATGACCCGCGCGCCACCGTCATGCGTGAAACCTGTCATGAAGTACTGAAAGAACTGGGCACCAAAGATGACCTGCTGGAAGTGGCAATGGAGCTTGAGCACATCGCGCTCAACGACCCGTACTTCATCGAGAAGAAACTCTACCCGAACGTAGACTTCTATTCTGGCATCATTCTGAAAGCAATGGGCATCCCGTCCTCCATGTTTACCGTAATCTTCGCGATGGCACGTACCGTTGGCTGGATTGCACACTGGAACGAAATGCACACCGACGGCATGAAAATCGCCCGTCCTCGCCAGTTGTACACCGGCTACGATAAACGCGATTTTAAGTCTGATATTAAGCGTTAATTTGCCGTGCCGGATGGCGCTCATGCTTATCCGGCCTATAAAACGTTCCAGACATAGGCCGGATATGCCGCATGACGTTGCTATCCGGCACATTTCTGCTTTTTATTGCCCCTCGTAGTTTTATTCTTATCGCGCTTTCTCTATGATTTATTAAGCGTTACTTAATATTATTCAGGAGCATGGGATGCCTGTGTTGCGGTGGGGTTTACTGTTTTTACTGTCACTCCTTCTTTCCCTGCTCTTTCTGTCTGTTCATCTCCCGGGTCCCTTGCTGCTTGGGTCGATGATTGTCGGTATTATCTTCAGTATGCGCGGCATTTCACTACAACTCCCTCGCTGTGCATTTCTTGGCGCTCAGGCCATTCTCGGCTGTATGATTGCGAAAAACCTGACTGGCTCTATTTTAACCACGCTTGCGGCGCACTGGCCGGTGGTTATGGTCATCCTGCTGGCGACACTTATCAGCAGCGCGGTCATCGGATGGCTGCTGGTTCGTTACAGCAACCTGCCCGGTAACACCGGTGCGTGGGGTTCATCGCCTGGCGGAGCCGCAGCAATGGTTGCAATGGCACAGGATTACGGCGCTGACATCCGCCTGGTGGCTTTTATGCAGTATCTGCGGGTACTGTTGGTGGTGGGGGCGGCCGCACTGGTCACCCGGCTGGTAATGGGCGACCAGGCACAGGCGGTCAGCGCACAAATTGTCTGGTTTCCGCCACTGAGTATCAACCTGTTCAGTACCCTGATGTTGGCCGCCGTTGCCGGGGGGGCAGGACGCTTGCTGCGTATCCCCTCTGGCGTCATGCTCCTGCCTATGCTGGTGGGCGCATTGCTGAACGCTGGCGGTGTCATGGTAATTGAACTGCCGGAATGGCTGTTGGCAATGGCATATATGGCTATCGGCTGGCAAATAGGCCTGGGTTTTGACAAACAGATATTTTTGATGGCACTGCGTCCGTTGCCACAAATTTTATTGTCTATTTTTTCGCTGATGACGATCTGTGCCGCCATGGCCTGGGGGCTGGCACATTATATGAAAATTGACTTTCTCACCGCCTATCTGGCGACCAGTCCGGGAGGTGTGGACTCCGTCGCAGTGATTGCCGCTGGAAGCCACGCCGACATGGCACTGGTTATGGCGATGCAAACCCTGCGACTGTTCAGTATTTTATTAACCGGGCCGACAGTCGCGCGGTTTATCTCAGCGCATGCGCCAAAACAGCCCGCTTAGTGCTGGCATCCCGGGCACCAGTAAAACGGTCGTGAAGAGAGCATCGTTTTCTCAATAATACCGCCACAGCGCTCACAGGACTCGCCATCCCGATGGAACACCTTAAAGCGAAATAACGCCCCGTGATGCTTATTCTCATCAGCCAGCCCACGGGTGTTGTAGGACAGGCGTGGGATCTCGAGCAACGCATGCGCCAGCGCGCTGAGCTGTTCATCACTCAGTTGCGATGCTTTATGCTGACCGGTCAGTCCAACCTGCCAGAGAATTTCTACCCGCAGATAGTTCCCCAGTCCCGCCAGAAACGCCTGATCCAACAGTAAGCCAGAAAACTGCCGATTGCGAAAACGGGGTGACAGCAAGCGCGCTTTAACCTCCTCAGGCGTTAAACGCAGATCCAGCACGTCCGGCCCTACCCGTTGCAGAAACGGATGGGTCGCCAATTGTGCTGATGTCAGCATCTCAATATCAGACGCGCTATAGAGCAGGATGGTTTTATCATGTGTTTGCAGTTTGACACGCAGCACACGCGTCGTTTCCGGTATATTTCCGGTCTCCACCACCCGCCATACGCCGTAAAGCTGATTGTGGCTGTATAGTGTCAGGCCATTTGAAAAGTGGGTCAGCAATGCTTTCCCCCGCGTTTCAAGCTGGGTGACGCGCTGCCCGATGAGTTGAGACTGATACGGTTTTAACTGCTCAAAGGCAAACCAGACATCCGTCAGCGGTTTGCCTTTGACTGCCGCCTCCAGGTTATCCGCCGCGCGGCGGATCTCCGGGCCTTCAGGCATAATACTGTCCTTGGTTAGTGTGTTGCACCGCCCGTCACTGCAATATCGCTGTCCACCTGCAATGCAGTGTCAATGGCAATTTCCAGCGCCCGGCGCACCGTTTCGCTCGCCATACTTGGCGCTCCGGGGTGCGCGGCGGCCTGTTGTGGCAGATAAGGAATATGGATAAAACCGCCCTTCACTGCCGGTGTGTCGCGTAACGTATGCAGCAGGCCATACATCACGTGATTACAAACAAAGGTACCTGCTGTTTGGGAAACCGAGGCTGGGATACCCGCATTGCGCATGGCCATCACCATCGCTTTGATTGGCAGTGTGCTAAACCATGCCGCCGGACCCTCGGCGACAATCGGCACATCAACAGGCTGCTGACCGTGGTTATCCGCAATACGCGCATCGTCCACGTTGATCGCCACACGCTCAACGGTTATATCTGTACGGCCTCCTGCCTGCCCCACCGCCAGCACCAACGACGGTGACAGCGCGTCAATCGCGGCATTAAGTACGGTTAGAGACTCGCCAAATACGCACGGTAGCTGACGCGCAACGACACGACATCCGGCAATGATAGCATTGTCGAGCCCGGAGACCACTTCCCAGGAAGGGTTAACTGACTCTCCGCCAAAGGGTTCAAATCCGGTGATTAAGACCGTTTTCATCCTTCCTCCTTACAGGAACATCAGGAAATACATCAGGAACACGTTAACCAGCAACAGCAGTATGCCGGTTGGCACCTGCGCTTTAATCACGGCGTTTTTATCCGGCAACTCCAGCAGGGCTGCAGGCACGATGTTAAAGTTCGCTGCCATCGGCGTCATTAAGGTTCCGCAATATCCGGAGAACATCCCAATAGCCGCCATCACCGCGGGGTTACCACCATGCTGCAACACAAGAATTGGAATACCGATCCCGGCGGTTACAATCGGGAAAGCAGCAAATGCGTTCCCCATAACCATCGTCAACAGCGCCATGCCAATGGTGTATACCGCCACGGCGATAAAGCGGCTATCTACCGCGAGGTACTCCTGGGTCAGATACGATATACCACTGCCCACCCCTGCCGCCGTAAACAGCAGCCCGAGCGTCGCCAGAATTTGCGGCAGGATGAACGCCCAGCCGATGGAGTCCAGCAGACGGCGGGCTTCCTGAATGGGCTGATGGACGCGCTCATGGGTCATTTTTATCGCCATTGCCAGGCCAATCAGCGAGCCTGCCGTCATAGAAAAGAGCGTGACCAGCGTGGCGTGATTCCCCGGCCCAAACAGTGCATCCTGCAAGCCCGGAATATGGTTAAACATCAGTACACCGATAACGGTCACCACCGGAATAGCCAGCGCCGGAAAAAACAGGCGATTACCCAGTCGGCTGGCGCTTTCTTCACGCTGCTGCTGGGTGCGTTGATGATAACTTCCCAGTTTCACACCGCCAAACCCGGCAATCAGCGCCAATACGACTACCGCAATGCCGACCGCGATATGTACCGTACGTTTGTCACCAACCAGTGAGTACGTCCAGTCGCCAAGCAGGAACAGCACACCATACAGTCCCCAAAACAGCCCCGTGCTCAGACGACGTGGGTTCGCTTTGTCCTGCCAGGACATCACCGCCACAATCAACAGTACCGCGCCCGCCAGCCAGTAGAGATAGCTTTGCTGAAAATTCATTGCGCTGCTCCTTTCGCTGCCGCATTGGCTTTCGCCACCTCACGCTGCAGATAGTTATCCAGACGCCACAAGCGCGTACCGTGGATCAAGAAGGCGCAAATTGCCGTTGGGATCCCCCACAAAGCAATATGCAGTGGCTCGGTCTGGATCCCACCGGACTCCAGCATAAAGTTGTGCATGAAAATGATCGCCCCAAAGGCAACGAAGATGTCTTCGCCGAAAAACAGACCAACGTTGTCAGTCGCCGCAGACATTGCACGCAGGCGATAACGCACGGCCCCCGGCAATTCACCGTGGTTTTTCTCCGCGGCCCCTTCAGCCATCGGGGCTAATAACGGGCGTACCATCTGAGGGTGTCCCCCCAGGCTGGTCAAGCCCAGCGCGGCGGTCGCTTCACGAATAAACAGATAGACAATGAGCAGACGACCACTGGTGGCGCTACGGATTTTCGCGATCCACGCCTGGGCTCGCTCTTTCAGCCCGTGACGTTCCAGCAGACCAATGACTGCCAGCGGAATCAGCAGGATAAACGGCAGGTTGCGGGTGTTGAGAAAGCCTTCCCCCAGCTTTTCGAGAATAGTGGCGATTGGCATATGCGCTGCCAGCCCGGTGACGATCCCGGCAACGATAACCACCAATACCGGGTTAAAACGTAAAAGAAATCCGACCACGATGACGGCGATCCCCGTCAATGGCCAGAGAGAAATAGCCTCTCCCATAATTAAATCCCTTATGTTGTTGTGTTGTATATTATTGTTTTGTATTAAAAATACTTATGCGCTAATTTGAATATTGCAGGCACTGAACGCGCTGCGCAAACGACGGGCAAAAGCGAGTGCGTGCTCACCATCCCCGTGAATGCATACCGTCTGCGCGGTTACGCTTGCCCATGTTCCACTCTGACTTTTTACTCTCCCGGACTGCACCATTTCTAACGTTTGCGCCAGCGCCTGCTCTTCGTCTTCGATCAGTGCACCTGGCTGACTACGCGGAACCAGACTACCATCAGCCTGATACCCCCGATCTGCAAAAACCTCCTGACGCGTCTCCAGACCATAATGTTCACCGGCACGGATCAATTCGCTCCCCGCAAGCCCTACCAGTATCAATGACGGATCGCAGGCATAAACCGCTCTGGCTATCGCATCGGCCAGCACAGGATCTTTTGCGGCCTGGTTATAGAGCATGCCGTGCGGTTTCACGTGGCGCATCACGCCCCCTTCTGCCCGGGTGATGACAGACAGGGCACCAATTTGATACAGCGTTTGTGCATAAACCGTTTCGGCAGGCAGATTCATAGCACTCCGACCAAAATTTCCCCGGTCCGGAAAGCCTGGGTGTGCCCCCACAGCCACGCCGTTTTTCAGCGCTTCCCGCACACTTACCAGCATGGTTTGTGCGTCCCCGGCATGAAATCCACAGGCGATATTGGCCGATGACACCAGTTGAAGAAGTGTCGCGTCGTTCGCACAGCCTTCACCGAGATCTGCATTCAAATCAATTTTCATCGTTAAGTCGCCATGTTAACTGTTCCAGATAGCGCTGCTGATCGTGACGTGCCTTCAACGCCTCTTCCAGCGAGCACTGAACAAAGTGAATCGGTTGTCCAAGAGGGATTTGCGCAAGGTGATACATATCCGCCTCGATGATACAGGCGATACGCGGATATCCGCCCGTGGTCTGGGCATCGTTCATCAGTACAATTGGCTGCCCGTTATGCGGGACCTGTACCACGCCGGGGAGCAAACCGTGTGACAACATCTCGCGGTCTGTCGTGCGTGTCAGTGGCTGCCCCTGCAGACGATACCCCATACGGTTACTCTGTGGGCTCAGTCGCCACGGCGAGCGCCAGAACGATGCCTGCGATGCCTCGTCAAATTCCTGATATTCGGGTCCAGGTAACGCACGAATGTGGTTGCCCCACATCAACTGTTTTACCCCTTGTGGGCCATTGAATTGTCGTGTTGATACGCCAATCGCCAACTTATCGCCATCGCGTAACAAACGCCCTTCAAACCCGCCAATACCGACTTTCAAATCGGTACTGCGCGATCCCATAACGTCGGGAACATCAATACCGCCTGCCACCGCCAGGTAACTGCGCATACCATGATGCGGGTGTTTTAATGACAGGCGTTGTCCGGCTTTAACTGGCAACCGCCAACCGCTCCATACCGGAGTACGATCCAAATGCGCTTCGCATCCCGCGCCGGTCAAGGCAAACCAACCATCCGCTTCAAACTCCACCACCAGCTGACCTAACGTGACTTCCAGCGCGGCAGCATTCGCATCATTTCCTACCAGCAGATTAGCAACGTTCAATGCCGGTTTGTCCAACGCGCCGCAGTGGCTTACCCCTGACTGACGAAAGCCATGACGCCCCCCATCCTGTACGGAGGTGTACAGGCCAGCACGAATGATGTTTAACATACGCCCTCCTTCTGCGGGACAAAACGTACAGTATCTCCAGCCCGTAACAGGATCGGCTCCTCGCGCTGCGGATCAAAAAGCTTAACGGCGGTACGTCCTATCAGTTGCCACCCGCCGGGTGTTGCAATCGGGTAGATACCGGTTTGTGAACCGCCGATCCCCACCGAACCTGCCGGAACAAGTAAGCGCGGTTCAGCTCGTCTTGGCGTATGCAATGGTTCAGGTAAGCTCCCAAGATAGGGAAATCCCGGCTGAAACCCTAAAAACCAGACGACATAATCAACTGACGCATGCAATTCAACGACCTGCTTGTCGCTCAAACCACTGTGCCGGGCAACTTCGGCCAGATCGGGCCCATATTCGCCGCCATAGATAACGGGGATTTCGACAAAACGCGAATCCGGCTCCATCGCCTCGCTCTCTTCCCACCAACTTTGCAGGCGTTCAATTGCATCCAGCGCCAGCGTCTGCGGGGAATTCAGGATCACCGTGATATTGTTCATCCCCGGGATGGCCTCAAGTACATTCGGAGCATCAGCCAGACGCTGAGCCAGACGCCAGATGCGTTTCTGAGTTGCCAGCGTAATCGGCGGTTCCAGCTCCAGAACCACCGCAGTTTCACCTAACAGATAACAACGCGCTCGCTGCACTTTCGTCCCTCTTTATTAGGCTGGGTTAGGGATGTCGATGAACGTCACATCCAGATCGGTATTTTCATTCAGCCATTCGCTCAATGCACGAATACCACCGCGTTCGGTAGCATGGTGACCGGCAGCATAGAAATGCAGTCCCTGCTCGCGGGCAGAGTGAATGGTTTGTTCAGAAACTTCCCCGGTAATGAAGGCATCAACACCAAAGCGGGCCGCACTATCAATGAAACTTTGACCGCCCCCCGTACACCAGGCAACACGCTGAACGTTTTCAGGCCCGGTATCGCCGCACCATAACGGTTTACGTCCCAGACGCGCTTCAATCCAGGATGCCAGTTCCAGCCCCGGAACGGGCATGGAGAGTTCCCCCCACGGTACCAGAGGCTCTATTTCCCCCATCACAGTGATGCCCAACAGCGCGGCCAGCTGCGCGTTATTCCCCAGTTCGGGGTGGGCATCCAACGGCAGATGCCAGCCATACAGGTTGATATCATTTTCCAGCAGCGTTTTCAGACGTCGGCGCTTCATGCCGCGAATCACCGGAGATTCGCCCTTCCAGAAATAACCATGATGAACGATGACCGCATCGGCCCCAAGGCGAACAGCTTCATCCAGTAGTGCCTGGCTTGCGGTTACGCCGGTCACGATTTTTTGCACCGTTTCTTTGCCCTCAACCTGCAAACCATTCGGTGCATAGTCGCTTGTGGCTGCGCTGTTCAGCTTGTCATTAATCAGTTGTTCCAGCTCGGTGTTTTTCATCATCGTCCTCGTTGTCATAAATTCTGCCTGCTCAATCAGCAACACAGCCTCAGTTAAAATAGCGTCCTCACCTACGTTCGTCGATAGCCATTTCGCTGACACATCAAGAAACAATCACGCGGCCTGTAAACGTAAATTGCTTACCACCATGAGATCGTATTCATGTATATTTATGCAATCAGACAGCATATTGCAAAAATAATCAGATCTGTATCAAAGTTACAACTTTAAGGAAACACACTCACACGGCACGTTCCTTCCGTCGTGAGGCATTTACTTCGAGAAAATAATGAATAAACAAGCATCTCAGCCGCGCGCAATTTATTACGTCGTCGCGCTGCAAATTTGGGAATACTTCAGTTTTTATGGCATGCGTGCACTGCTGATCCTGTATCTCACTAACCAGCTTAAGTACAACGATAATCACGCGTATGAACTGTTCAGTGCTTACTGTTCGCTGGTGTATGTCACGCCGATTCTCGGGGGATATCTGGCGGATAAAGTGCTCGGTAACCGTATGGCGGTAATGATTGGCGCATTTTTGATGGCAGTGGGACATCTGGTCCTGGGCGCCAGTGAAATGGCTCCGGCGTTTCTCTACTTATCTCTGGCCATTATTGTCTGTGGCTACGGTTTGTTTAAATCCAACATCAGTTACCTGCTGGGTGAATTGTATAAACCGGAAGATCCGCGCCGTGACGGAGGATTCTCTCTGCTCTATGCCGCCGGTAACATTGGTTCAATTATTGCCCCTATCGCCTGCGGCTATGTGCAGGAAGAGTACAGTTGGGCAATGGGCTTTGCGCTGGCCGCTATCGGTATGCTGGCCGGGCTGGTCATTTTCTTATGCGGGAATCGTCATTTTGCTCACACCACCGGCGTCAACAAAGCCGTGCTGTGTGCCAAATCGTTCATTCTGCCGAACTGGGCCTGGCTGCTGGTTCTGCTGGTCGCCGCACCACTTTTAATTACCGTCCTGTTCTGGAAAGAGTGGTCCGTGTACGCGCTGATTGTCGCCACTGTCATTGGTTTGGCGGTTCTGGCAAAAATCTACCGTCAGGCGCAAACGCAGAAACAGCGTAAAGAACTGGGTCTGATCGTAACCCTGACCTTCTTCAGCTTGTTGTTCTGGGCCTTTGCACAGCAGGGTGGTAGTTCCATCAGCTTGTACATCGACCGCTTTGTTAATCGCGACGTGATGGGATATTCAGTCCCAACTGCCATGTTCCAGTCAGTAAACGCCTTCGCCGTCATGTTGTGCGGCATCGTGCTGGCCTGGGTGGTCAAAGAAAGCGTGAGTGGCAATCGTACCGTTCGTATCTGGGGTAAGTTTGCTCTCGGTCTGGGGTTAATGAGTGCTGGTTTCTGTATTCTGACCTTAAGCGCCCGCTGGTCCGCCGCATATGGGCACTCCTCTATGCCGTTGATGGTTTTAGGGCTGGCAGTTATGGGTTTCGCCGAGCTGTTTATCGACCCGGTCGCCATGTCACAAATTACTCGCATTGAGATCCCAGGGGTAACCGGCGTACTAACCGGCATCTATATGCTGCTTTCCGGGGCCATTGCCAACTACCTGGCGGGTGTGATTGCTGACCAGACATCACAGGGTGCGTTTGATGCTTCCGGTGCCATCAACTATTCCATCAACGCCTATATTGATGTCTTTAGCGAAATTACCTGGGGCGCGCTGGCCTGTGTGGCGCTGGTGCTGTTGATTTGGTTATATCAATCACTCAAATTTAAAAACCGTCCTCTCGCGGTAGAGTCCTGAGTTTACGGGCCCGACGATGTAATATCACTCGGGCCCGTTATTTATCCGCAGGTTACGAATTCTTTGCCGCTAAATCCTCTTCAGACAGACCTGTAACCAGTAACACCATTTCGCGATCTATTCCCTGCGCCAGCATAGTTTGCGCTATACGCAAAGCGGCTTCGTGTTTACCTTGTTGTAACCCTTGTTGTAATCCTTCCTGTAATCCATCTAACCTTAACCGTTCTGCAATAGTCATCAGCCTCTCCTTATGTTGGGGGATCCGTTGCGCCATCTCTTGCAAAAACTCATTGAAGCGAGATTCATCACCGGATTGCAGAATGTAATTAAACATCGCCTGGAGTTGCGTGTCATTAGCACATCCAGTAAGGATCAGTGAGGCCAGCTGTTCTACCAACCCTATCAAATCCCGCTGGCGGATATGCTTTTGCATCAGTTCCAACAACGCCATTCGCCTGTGCGCCATGATTTCGTCATCCGGCACCACCGTGATATCCACCAGCGGAAATGTGTTGGCATAAAGTTGCCGGGCCGCCACAGGATCGGCGAACGCATCCAACCAGCATAGTGAATACGGGTACGGGCTTCGACAGCCATGATAAAACAGCATCGGTATTACCATCGGCAGTTCCTTGTGCCCGGCATCCAGATGGCGCTGCATGGCTGCTATCGCATAACGCAGCAGACGAAAAGCCATATGCGGATCGGCTGAACTTTGGTGCTCGATTACGACATAGACATAGCCATCGCCGTCGCGTGTGCGCAGCGACCAGAGCACATCGGAGTAGCGGGAACGCAAATCTGCTTCAATAAAGCTCTCGGACTCTAACTTCAGCGTATCCAAATCGCAAAGTGTTCGCAAAGAAGCAGGAAGATGTATGTCGAGGAAATCCCGCGCAGTTTCGGGATGGTATAAAAACGTTTTAAATACCGCATCATGCGGTGTGGAAGTCGTCGGCGTTATCATCGTGTTCCGTCACCTGAAAAGAAGATAACGGAACTTTACTGCCCGGGGAGCACCCCGCACATCCAGCCATTAGCAGACTTGCGCGCCCCCTTCAGCGCTAAATATGTACGACTGCAACATATTCATTCTGCTGGAAGGCATTACACAGAAATCTTCTACCCTCACGCCTTACGCGCTGCCTCATAGGCAGCCAGCGTGGTTAACCTTGCCTGCTTATGATCAACAATCGGACGAGGATAATTGAGTGTCACCTGCATTTTTTCCGCCCACGTCCACGGTTCATGAACGGCTTTTCCCGGTACATCGCGTAATTCCGGTACCCATTGGCGGATAAAATCACCGTCACGGTCGAATTTCTCCCCCTGCGTGGTGGGATTAAAAATACGGAAATACGGCGCAGCATCCGTTCCGGTAGAAGCTGCCCACTGCCAGCCACCATTATTCGCCGCCAGATCGCCGTCGATCAGTTGTGACATGAAATACTGCTCACCTTTTCGCCAGTCGATCAGCAGGTCTTTCACCAAAAAACTCGCCGCGATCATGCGTAAACGATTGTGCATCCACCCTGTGCCGTTAAGCTGGCGCATCGCCGCATCGACGATTGGATACCCGGTATTCCCCGTCTGCCAGGCCTGAAAATGCGTCACGTTATTTTGCCATTGCACACGATCGGTCCAGCGAATAAAGGGTTGATGCCGACACAGCGCGGGGTAATACGTCAGTAGATGGCGGTAAAATTCGCGCCAGATGAGCTCGTTTAACCAAACGCTCCCGGCGCCTCCCTCTAGCGCCTGAGGCTGCTCGACTAACAAACGGTGCAGACACTGGCGCGGCGATAACCCGCCGGTGGCAAGGCTTGCCGACAACCGACTGGTACCTTCGTATGCCGGAAAATCACGTTGTTGCTCGTATTCCGCCGCGCCCTGCTGGCAAAACTGACGTAATTGCGCGATAACCGATTTTTCTTCTACCGGGAAAAGCGCCACATCAAAATCCTGCTGCGGATAGTTGAGCGTAACTGGCGTTGATGGGGAGGGAATTGCGCCGCTTTCGCGGGCTTTTGGTGCCGCAACACACTCTGGGATACTGTCTTTTAACCGCTTCAGCCAGGCATTTTTAAACGGTGTAAAGACTTTATACATCTCATGATTCCCGGTCATTACCGCGCCCGGCGCCAGGATTACGCTATCGTCAAAGCCCTCACACACCACCTGGGGTAATGATTTTTCTACCTGAGCATCGCGCTGGCGTTCGTTGATTTCGTACTGATAGTTATAAAACAGTCGGCTAACGTCATGCTGTGCGCAGACATTTTTGACTATCTCTACGCTGGCTGTGAAATCCTCAACGTCATAAACCAGCAGCGGGATGCCTTTTTCTGCCAGCGCCGTTTGCAGCGCATTCAACTGCTTGCCGACAAACGCCGCCTGACGCGGTGACATATCATGCGCTTTCCACTGTGCCGGCGTGGCAATATATAACGCCAATACCCGTGCAGAACGATCCCGACATGCCGCTGCCAGCGCAAGATTGTCATGCAGACGTAAATCTCGCCGAAACCAGACCAGATGAGTGGTCATAAAACTCCCGAATAAAAATTAAGCTTTGCCGTGTAAACGCAGAATCGCAGGCCAGAGTTCAAAGTAACGTTGCCCGGACAACCAGCTGTTCGGGTGTTCCGTCATATAGTGTTGGAGGAGCATCAATGGCGCAAGCAGCGGCTGCATCTCACGTCGATAGTTATCGATTATTGAGGTCAGTTCCTGACGTTGATGCAGATTGAGCTGGTTACGAAAATAACCCTGCACATGCATCAGGACATTAGTATGGTTGCGTCGGGTCGCGTTATTAAACAGCAGATGAATCAACCGCAAACGGTACTCCGTATAAAAAGCATCGAGGCTTGCCCATTCGTGGATTGCGGCAACAAAAGGGCCGAGCTCACGATACTCCGGTTGGGAATGTGCCAGTAGCACCAGCTTGTAACGGGTGTGAAAATCAATCAATGCACCACGTGATAATCCGCTCTGGCGCAGTCGGTGCAATTCATGCAAGGCATAAATACGTACCAGCGTATTCTCGTCAAACAGAAATTTATCGTTCGCTTCTGTGGTCAGACAGGCGCGGATACCAACAGAAATTCTCTTGCTCATCGCCACTCCTTATCCGTTACACAGGTAAGTGTAGACTGCGACGTATAAAAAAACCGCCACATTGCTGTTGGCGGTTTTTTTGAGCCTGAACGGTAACTTAGTAGAAATCGCAGGTGGCTTTTTCAGCCTGCTCCATCCACACCGGCTTATCACTGGTTTTCGACCAGACGCGATGCAGGTAGCTGTAAAAACGGGCACGGTCTTTCCAGAACAGCATGACCGGCAGCGCCAGAACACCAGCCACTACGGCAAAGGTACGGCGCAAGAAAACAATGTGTGCTGGATATTCTTTATAAAAGTCCATAATCCTCTCCCATATATCTGTTCGGTGAATCGCACCGGAAAAATAAACTTGGTTAACTGATGAAAATAATACCGCCTTGTGTGTAATTTTGCTACTCATCCGACCACTTATTTTTATCTATTGATGCTCCGTTTAACCTAAATTCGTAAGTAAGTTACATAAAAGTTAAATTAATACTAATCATTAGTTAAATAATGGTCTTTGCCATTTTTATACTTTTTTTACACCCCGCCCGCAGATTTTTGCGAAATCTTTGCAACCAAAAACCTACGCTCTGGTTATCACATTTATGCCACTGGAGGTGCACTGTGAGTGCAGGCGTGATAACCGGCATTGTGCTGGTCTTTTTGTTACTGGGTTATCTGGTGTATGCCTTGATTAATGCGGAGGCGTTCTGATGGCAGCGCAAGGATTTTTACTTATCGCCAGTTTCCTGCTGGTGCTGTTTGTTATCGCCAGGCCGCTGGGCTTTGGGCTGGCGCGTCTTATCAACAACACCTCCTTACCCGGCCTTGCAGGCGTTGAGCGTGTGCTGTGGCGTGGGCTGGGTATTTCACAGCAGGAAATGACCTGGCTGCACTATTTGCTGGCGATCCTCGCACTGAATATCCTCGGTCTGCTGATACTGTTTGCGATGTTGATGGCACAAAACCTGCTGCCGCTCAATCCGCAACAGTTGCCGGGGCTTTCGTGGGATCTCGCGCTCAATACCGCTGTTAGTTTTGTGACCAACACCAACTGGCAGTCCTATGCAGGCGAAACCACTTTAAGCTACTTCAGCCAAATGGCCGGCCTGACCGTGCAGAATTTCCTGTCTGCGGCGACAGGTATTGCAGTGATCTTTGCCCTGACTCGCGCCTTTACGCGCCAAAGTATGAACACGCTGGGGAATGCCTGGGTGGATCTGGTCCGCATTACGCTGTGGATATTACTGCCGATTTCTCTACTCATCGCGCTGTTTTTCATCCAGCAAGGTACGCTGCAAAACCTGCTGCCTTATCAGGCGATCACCACGCTTGAAGGGGCAAAACAACTGCTGCCGATGGGGCCTGTCGCCTCACAAGAGGCCATTAAGATGCTCGGTACCAACGGTGGCGGCTTTTTTAATGCCAACTCCTCACATCCGTTTGAAAACCCAACCGCACTGACCAACATGGTACAGATGTGGGCGATCTTCTTAATTCCCACGGCGCTGTGTTTCGCCTTTGGCGACGTCGTGGGCGATCGTCGACAGGGACGCACCTTGCTATGGGCTATGTCGCTCATTTTTGTTGTTTGTGTGGCGGTTGTAATGTGGGCCGAGGTGCAAGGTAACCCGCATCTGATGGCGTTTGGCGCAGATAGCAATATCAACATGGAAGGTAAAGAGAGCCGCTTTGGCGTGCTGGTCAGTAGTCTGTTTGCGGTCGTCACGACGGCCGCATCCTGTGGCGCAGTTATTGCTATGCACGACTCCTTCACTGCGCTGGGCGGCATGGTACCGATGTGGTTGATGCAGATTGGCGAAGTGGTGTTCGGCGGTGTGGGGTCAGGGTTGTACGGCATGCTGTTGTTCGTGCTGCTGGCGGTCTTTATTGCCGGACTGATGATTGGCCGCACTCCGGAGTATCTGGGTAAAAAAATCGATGTCCGCGAAATGAAAATGACCGCGCTGGCGATTCTGGTTACCCCTGCGTTGGTGCTGCTTGGGACAGCGATAGCCATGATGAGCGATGCCGGGCGTAGCGCCATGCTCAATCCTGGGCCGCATGGTTTTAGCGAGGTGCTGTACGCAGTCTCGTCTGCCGCCAATAACAACGGCAGCGCTTTTGCCGGATTAAGTGCCAACAGTCCATTCTGGAACAGCCTGCTGGCCGCGTGCATGTTCTTCGGCCGCTTCGGCGTCATTATCCCGGTGATGGCGATTGCCGGTTCACTTGTCGGTAAAAAGAGTCAGCCCGCAAGTCCCGGCACGCTACCTACCCACGGTGCGCTGTTTGTTGGATTGTTGATCGGTACGGTGTTGCTGGTTGGCGCCCTCACCTTTGTTCCTGCGCTGGCGCTTGGCCCGGTAGCAGAATACCTCTCTTTACGTTGAGTGATGCGGAGCACATGACTATGAGTCGCAAGCAACTGGCGCTGTTCGAACCTTCTCTGGTCGCACAAGCGCTAATGGACGCAGTGAAAAAATTAAGTCCACATACTCAGTGGCGTAACCCGGTGATGTTTATCGTCTGGCTGGGCAGTCTGTTGACCACCCTGTTAACGGTAGCGATGGCGACAGGCCATATGTCAGGTAACCCAGTGTTTACCGGCGCGATAAGCCTCTGGCTGTGGGTGACCGTTCTGTTCGCTAACTTTGCGGAAGCGCTGGCTGAAGGGCGTAGTAAAGCGCAGGCCAACAGCCTGAAAGGGGTCAAAAAAACCGCCTTTGCCCGTAAACTTCGTGAACCCAAATATGGCGCGCAAATGGATCACGTGCCAGCCGAGGAGTTACGCAAAGGAGATATCGTGCTAGTGGAAGCTGGCGATATTATCCCTTGTGACGGCGAAGTTATCGAAGGTGGTGCCTCGGTGGATGAAAGCGCCATTACCGGGGAATCCGCGCCAGTAATCCGTGAATCCGGCGGCGATTTTGCCTCCGTCACTGGCGGGACACGCATTCTCTCGGACTGGCTGGTGATAGAGTGTAGCGTCAATCCCGGAGAAACATTTCTCGATCGAATGATTGCCATGGTCGAAGGCGCACAGCGACGTAAAACGCCAAATGAAATCGCGCTGACGATCCTACTGATTGCGCTGACTATCGTCTTTCTGTTGGCAACCGCCACACTGTGGCCGTTCTCTGCCTGGGGCGGCAGTGCGGTCAGCATCACGGTACTTGTCGCCCTGCTGGTCTGTCTGATCCCCACCACGATCGGTGGGCTGCTCTCCGCGATTGGCGTCGCCGGGATGAGCCGCATGCTGGGTGCGAACGTTATCGCCACCAGCGGACGTGCGGTAGAAGCGGCTGGCGACGTCGATGTCCTGCTGTTGGATAAAACCGGCACCATCACGCTGGGTAACCGCCAGGCCTCTGATTTTCTGCCCGCCCAGGGCGTGGACGAAAAAACACTGGCCGACGCGGCACAGCTTTCATCACTGGCCGACGAAACGCCGGAAGGTCGCAGCATCGTTGTCCTGGCTAAACAGCGCTTTAACCTGCGTATTCGTGACGTACAGTCGCTCCATGCCACCTTTGTGCCGTTTACCGCGCAGAGTCGGATGAGCGGTATCAACATCGACAACCGGATGATCCGCAAAGGCTCCGTAGATGCTATTCGTCGTCACGTCGAAGCCAACGGCGGCCACTTCCCTGCCGATGTAGAGCAGAAAGTCGAAAACGTTGCTCGCCTTGGCGCGACGCCGCTGGTCGTTGCTGAAGGTTCGCGGGTGCTGGGTGTGATAGCCCTGAAAGATATTGTCAAAGGTGGGATTAAAGAACGTTTTGCTCAGCTGCGCAAAATGGGCATCAAAACGGTGATGATCACGGGCGACAACCGCCTGACTGCTGCAGCAATCGCCGCAGAGGCGGGAGTGGATGACTTTTTAGCCGAAGCGACACCGGAAGCCAAGCTGGCACTGATCCGTCAGTATCAGGCGGAAGGTCGATTGGTGGCGATGACGGGTGACGGAACCAACGACGCCCCGGCACTGGCGCAGGCCGATGTCGCGGTCGCGATGAACTCCGGGACCCAGGCCGCTAAGGAAGCGGGCAACATGGTGGATCTCGACTCTAACCCCACCAAGCTGATTGAAGTGGTGCACATTGGTAAACAGATGCTGATGACGCGCGGATCGCTGACCACCTTTAGTATCGCCAACGACGTGGCGAAATATTTCGCCATCATCCCGGCTGCGTTCGCCGCAACTTACCCGCAGCTTAACGCACTGAACGTCATGCGACTGCATTCGCCGGATTCTGCGATCCTGAGCGCCGTCATCTTCAATGCGTTGGTGATTGTGTTCCTGATCCCACTGGCGCTGAAGGGGGTGAGCTATAAGCCGTTATCCGCTTCCGCCATGCTGCGCCGCAATCTGTGGATCTACGGTCTGGGCGGCCTGGTTGTGCCGTTTATTGGTATCAAAGTGATTGATTTACTGCTGACCCTGCTGGGTCTGGTGTGAGGTTTCAGATGAGTGGATTACGTCCTGCATTATCAACATTGATTTTCCTGATGCTTATCACCGGCGGTGTTTATCCGCTGCTGACCACCGCGCTGGGGCAGTGGTGGTTCCCCCACCAGGCTAACGGGTCACTTCTGCGTGAGGGTCAGATAATTCGCGGTTCTGAACTGATCGGGCAAAATTTTACCGCCGCGGGTTATTTTCATGGACGCCCGTCGGCAACGGCAGAAGTACCCTATAATCCAATGGCTTCGGGTGGCAGCAACCTGGCAGCGAGCAACCCGGAGCTGGATAAGCAGCTACAAAGCCGAATTGCCGCACTGCGTGCTGCTAACCCACAGGCTAGCCCTGTTGTGCCCGTGGAACTGGTCACCGCGTCAGCCAGCGGTCTGGACAATAACCTGACACCTGATGCGGTCACCTGGCAAATTCCCCGCGTGGCGCAAGCCCGCAACCTCAGCGTTGAAGAGGTTACGCAGTTGGTTGCACACTATACACAAAAGCCGCTGGTCAGTTTCATCGGCCAGCCGGTAGTGAACCTCGTGGAACTTAATTTAGCGCTGGATAAGCACTGAGAAAAAGGACATGCATAGCGAACCCCTACGCCCCAACCCCGATCGCCTGCTGGAGCAGACCATCGCGCCGCACCGGGGAAAACTGAAAATTTTCTTTGGCGCTTGTGCGGGCGTAGGGAAAACCTGGGCCATGCTGGCTGAGGCACAACGGCTACGATCGCAGGGGTTGGATGTGCTGATTGGTGTGGTGGAAACCCACGGGCGCAAGGAGACCGCCGCACTGCTGGACGGTCTCACCGTGCTACCGCTGAAACGTCAGGCACACCGTGGACGGCATATCAGCGAGTTCGATCTTGATGCCGCCCTCGCCCGCCGCCCGCCGCTGATTTTGATGGACGAACTGGCGCACAGCAATGCGCCAGGATCACGCCACCCCCGGCGCTGGCAAGATATTGAAGAACTGCTGGAAGCCGGGATTGATGTTTTTACCACCGTTAACGTTCAGCATCTGGAAAGTCTGAATGATGTGGTCAGCGGCGTCACCGGTATTCAGGTGCGCGAAACCGTTCCTGACCCGTTTTTCGATGCCGCTGACGATGTGGTCCTGGTCGATCTCCCCCCCGACGATTTGCGTCAGCGCCTGAACGAAGGCAAGGTCTATATTGCCGGTCAGGCAGAGCGTGCTATCGAGCATTTCTTCCGCAAAGGTAATTTGATAGCGCTGCGTGAACTGGCCCTGCGCCGCACCGCCGATCGGGTAGACGATCAGATGCGTGCCTGGCGGGGACGCCCAGGAGAAGAAAAAGTCTGGCATACCCGCGATGCCATTTTACTGTGTATTGGACACAACACCGGCAGCGAGAAACTGGTGCGAGCCGCTGCACGCCTGGCGGCACGTCTCGGCAGCGTCTGGCATGCGGTCTATGTTGAAACACCGGCACTACACCGGCTACCCGAAAAACAGCGGCGGGCAATCTTAAGCGCGCTGCGACTGGCGCAGGAACTGGGGGCGGAAACCGCCACTCTCTCCGACCCTGCCGAAGACAAAGCCGTTGTCCGTTATGCCCGGGAACACAACCTGGGGAAAATTGTGCTCGGGCGTCCGACAACCCGTCGTTGGTGGCGCAGCGATTCCTTTGCAGACAAGCTGGCTCATCGCGCACCAGACCTCGACCTGATGATTGTCGCACTGGACGATCCCCCTTCTCGTCAGACATTACAAACCACGGATAACCGCACCTTTAAGGATAAATGGCGGGTACAAATCCAGGGTTGCGTGGTCGCCGCTGCATTGTGTGCTGTTACCACATTGATTGCCATGCAGTGGCTGGTCGCATTTGACGCAGCCAACCTGGTGATGCTCTATCTACTGGGCGTGGTGGTGATCGCCCTGTTCTACGGGCGCTGGCCGTCGGTGGTGGCCACGTTTATCAACGTCGCCAGCTTTGATCTCTTCTTTATTGCTCCACGCGGCACGCTTGCCGTATCTGACGTCCAGTACCTGCTGACCTTTGCCGTGATGTTAACGGTCGGTTTGGTTATCGGTAATCTGACCGCGGGGGTGCGTTATCAGGCCAGGGTTGCACGCTATCGTGAGCAACGAACGCGGCACCTGTATGAGATGTCGAAAGCACTGGCTGTAGGGCGCAGCCGGCAGGATATCGCGGCTACCAGCGAACAGTTTATTGCCTCGACGTTTCAGGCCCGTAGCCGGGTGTTATTGCCTGACGAAAACGGGAAGTTGGTTCCCCTGACGCATCAGCAGGGTATGACACCGTGGGATGACGCCATTGCCCAGTGGAGTTTTGACAAGGGGCAGATGGCCGGTGCCGGCACCGACACATTACCAGGCGTTCCCTATCAAATTTTACCGTTAAAAAGCGCCGATAAAACCTATGGGCTACTGGTGGTGGAGCCAGGAAACCTGCGTCAGCTGATGATCCCGGAACAGCAACGCCTGCTGGAAACCTTCACCCTACTGGTGGCCAGTGCGCTGGAGCGCCTGACTCTGACGGCCAGTGAAGAGCAGGCCCGCTTTGCCAGCGAGCGAGAAAGTATTCGCAATGCACTGCTCGCCGCCCTGTCCCACGATTTACGCACGCCGCTGACGGTGCTGTTCGGTCAGGCGGAGATATTAACGTTGGATCTGGCAAGTGAAGGTTCACCACACGCTCGCCAGGCCAGCGAGATCCGCCAGCACGTGCTTAACACCACCAGACTGGTCAATAATCTGCTGGATATGGCGCGAATCCAGTCTGGCGGCTTTAATCTTAAGAAAGAGTGGCTAACGCTGGAAGAGGTGGTAGGCAGCGCCCTGCAAATGTTGGAGCCCGGGCTGGCAACACCCATTAACCTGTCACTTCCGGAGCCGTTGACGCTGGTACACGTTGATGGGCCACTCTTTGAGCGGGTGCTGATCAATCTGCTGGAAAATGCCGTCAAATACGCAGGTCCGCAGGCGCAAATCGGTATCGACGCCCAGGTCGACGGCGAGCATCTGCTGCTGGATGTTTGGGACAATGGGCCCGGTATTCCTGCCGGCCTGGAACAACGTATTTTCGACAAGTTTTCCCGTGGAAACAAAGAATCATCGGTACCAGGTGTTGGGCTGGGGCTGGCAATCTGTCAGGCGATTGTCGACGTGCACGGTGGCACGATTTCTGCTCATAATCGTCCGCAGGGAGGGGCGTGTTTCCGTGTTACACTGCCGCAGGAAGCGCCCCCTGAACTTGAAGATTTTCATGAGGATATGTGACAAACGTACTGATTGTTGAAGATGAACAAGCCATTCGTCGCTTTCTGCGCACCGCGCTGGAAGCGGATGGCCTGCGTGTGTATGAAGCGGAAACGCTGCAACGTGGTCTGTTGGAAGCCGCCACACGAAAACCCGATCTCATCATTCTCGACCTCGGTCTTCCGGACGGTGACGGCATTGATTTTATCCGCGACCTGCGGCAGTGGAGCGCCATCCCGGTGATCGTGCTGTCAGCCCGCAGCGAAGAGAGCGATAAAATTGCCGCGCTGGATGCCGGTGCCGATGACTATCTCAGCAAGCCATTCGGCATTGGCGAGCTACAGGCTCGTTTACGCGTGGCACTGCGGCGCCACGCTACTGGCCCCTCCCCTGATCCCGTGGTGCAATTTTCAGATGTAAAGGTGGATATTGCCGCGCGTCTGGTTCATCGCGGGGATGAGGAGGTTCATCTGACGCCAATTGAGTTTCGCCTGCTGGCCATACTACTCAATAATGCCGGAAAAGTGCTGACCCAACGCCAGTTATTGAATCAGGTGTGGGGACCGAATGCCGTTGAACACAGCCATTACTTACGTATCTATATGGGCCATCTGCGCCAGAAACTGGAGCTGGATCCGGCTCGCCCACGCCATTTTCTTACCGAAACCGGGATCGGCTATCGGTTTATGCCTTGAACGAATGCCGGGTTCAGCATGTACCCGGTTACATCTAATCACTGTGCTCAATATGACCCACGTGACAAATTATTATGGGTAACGCTTGATTTTATTTAATACATCCTGTTACTTGCCGCACGACTGCATATACCACAACAAAAAAAATTAAATATAAAAACAAAAAAAATAAAACAAACAAACCTTTTCTAAATATTACACAAGAAATTACTTATCACAACCCTGACATTATAAACC
>NZ_JANEWM010000050.1:0-35328 GCF_028069825.1 Citrobacter sp. Igbk 14 | reverse complement strand
TTAAACTTCGTAATGAATTACGTATGTTCACTCAAGAGACTTGGTATTCATTTTTCGTCTTGCGACGTTAAGAATCCGTATCTTCGAGTGCCCACACAGATTGTCTGATAAATTGTTAAAGAGCAGTTGCGACGCGCTTTAGCGCTCTGTCGCGAGGTCCCGTATATTACGTTTTCCTCATTCAGAGTCAAGCATTTATTTTTGCTTTTCTCTACGAGATTCTCAGTGGAACCCCGCTGACCCGGCGGCGTGTAATCCGTTGTTCCGTGTCAGTGGAGGCGCATTATAGGGAGTTATTTCAGGCTGACAAGGGGAAATTTAAAATAATTTTCCGAGTGCGTACTTTTTCACCAAAACAGACTAAATCGCCAGTTTTTCGAGCGTTTTGAAGCCATAGCGCTGCAACACTGGCAATAATTGTTCAGCCTCTGTTGTCATTGCCATGCAGAATGCCACATTCTCATCGGCTGATTTTGCATCTGGCGCTTCGTGTTCCAATAGCCAGGCCGTTCGACGCGCAATCGCTGCACCGGAATCCACCAGTCGCGTCCCTTCCGGGAGGACTTGCAATAACTCTTCCTGTAATAGAGGGAAATGGGTGCATCCAAGGACCACCGTATCAGGGGGTTCCGACATCCGCAGCCACGGTCGCAGAATACGACGCAGCTCTTCCAGCGAGACGGGTTCTCCGTGCAGCTTCGCTTCTGCCAGTTCCACCAGCTCAGCGGATCCCAACATCGCTATCTGACACTCGTTAGCAAAGCGCGCAATCAATTCGTGTGTGTACGAGCGTTTCACCGTCGCGCGCGTCGCCAGTAGCCCGACAATACCATTCGCCGTGAGCCGCGCCGCGGGTTTAATCGCAGGCACCACACCGACAACCGGAAAAGCGAACTTTTCACGTAATGCCGGGAGTGACACCGTGCTGGCGGTATTGCATGCGATAACCGCAAGTGCGAGGGGATAGCGTTGCTGAACTGCCGTCACAATCTCAACAACACGCTCAACGATAAACTCTTCGCTTTTCTCACCATAAGGAAAAGCGACGTTATCGAAAGCATATATATAGTGGAGATCCGGCAGGAGATTCCGGATCTCATTGTAGACCGACAACCCACCGACGCCGGAATCAAACACCAGCACGGTAGGACGTGAATCAGAAGGTGTAGCTGCCAGACAAGGTGTATTCCCGTCCTGCAGTTGGGTAGCCATAAACTGTCTCGTAATCTTTATCGAACAGGTTGGCGATTTTACCACGAACTGTCAGCTGTGAGGTGATCGGATATGACACTGCCAGATCCCACAAACTCACACCACCCAATTTTACCGGTTGATAAGTAACGTAGTCCGTATCGTATCGCGTCCCCAGATATTGATATGTCAGGCCCCAGTCAAAATCATAGACCTGCCAGTCGAGTTGGTATTTCACCTGCTGTTTAGAACGACGAGCCAGTGGCTCGTTGGTAATCGCATTACGCGAATCTACGTAGTCGTAGCTAAGCGTATGCGCCAACGGCCCGGTGTCGAAGTTTGCAGTCGCTTCGATACCTTTAATACGCGCTTTGCCTTCGTTGTAGTACTTCTGAGTGTGAGTGTTGTAGTCGATCATGTCATCGATATCGTTGCGATACCCTGACACGCGCCAGTTAACACCTGATGTTAACCCTTCAAACGCCCCTTCCCACTGCTTACTCTCTTCGGGATCAAGATTTGCATTGCCGTAATAGCCATGCAACTGCCCCAGATTTGGCGCTTTGTAAGATGTGCCATAGGAGGCAATGAAACGATAGCCTTCGATAAACTCCCATCCAGCACTGGTTTGCCATGTACCATGGCGACCAAACTCGGAGTTATCATCACTACGTGCCGCACCTTCGAAGGTGAAGTCACCAAGCTGCTGCAATCCCGTCAAATAGAGGCCAGTATTACGTTGGTCGTAACCGTCCGTAACATACCCAGTGCCAGGCTCCGTGGTTTGCTTTTGCCAGTCCACGCCTGCACCAATGTTACCGTGGCCAACAACTATGCTGTTTGACCACTGAACATTATATTGCTTCATATCATCCAGCGTGGCCGAGGAATCATAGCGGCCATAGTTCGGATCATAGTTGTAGTCTTTACTGTGGCTGTAGCTCGAAACCAGTTGTGACTGAATAAGCTCGCCATTAAAACGTAACCCAGCGTCCCAGCTCTGGCTATAAAGCTGTCGGGTATCAAGTAGTGCAGAGCCAGGAGAATAATACGAGTCATAATCTGTGCGGTTATCATAACCATAACCACGAACGAACCCGCTCCATGTCTCGGAGAAGTTGTGCTCCAGTGCGCCATACAGCGTCTTGCTTAAGAAACCGTCTTTATCCGGTTGAGCCTGTGCACCAGTGCTACCGTAGGCCACGACATCGAAGCCTTTGGTGTAGGCATAATCGCCCATCAACGTGACACGCGTATTTTCGCCAAGCTGTTGCTGGGTTGAGATATCGTAATTCTGATACCCATTGCTTCCCACGCCGGCGGTCAGTTCCGTCCCTGGTTTTTCGCGCGTAGTAATGATATTCACCACACCGCCAATCGCATCCGAACCATATATAGCGGAACGCGGCCCGCGGATATACTCAATACGTTGCACCAGCGATACCGGGAACTGGCTAAGATCGGCCGAGCCGCTAACTCCCGCTAAATTAAGACGCACACCATCTATCAACACCAGAACATGGCTGGCGTTAGTGCCGCGAATAAAAATAGACGAGTTTTGCCCCATACCGCCGCTTTGCGCGATATCAACACCAGGCAAACGACGCAGTACATCGTTTACCGAGGTAGATTGCCAGCGATCAATGTCCTGACGTGTAACGACGGTGATGGGTGCAAGTACTGCGCTTAGGGGCTGCTGAAAACGGTTGGCAGTGACGACGAGAGTATCTGGGCTAGCATCCTGCGCCCAACCAGAAGATGCCGCGACGGAAAGCGCCGTCAACAGCAACGATTTTTTAATCATTGTAAAGCATCCACAATATAAGAAGGATGCCGCAGGTCCACCGATAGTACGCGATAGTGAAAACCAGATGCGACGTTAGCCGGCAGGTCTTCGGGCTTGGAAGGTTATTCAGGATACCGAATAAAAAGAAATGAAGACTTCCCACCCACAGGCAGTGTCTGCTTTACGCTCTCATTTCACCTTTCCTTACCGCTGCGCGTCAGCTCCAGATTCACACTGGATTCCCTTTTAACTCACAGGACCGGAAAACGGATGCTACAGTTTGTTACAACCTACTGTCCAGACCGGATATCACAATATCGGAAATCATCAATAACTGGACATCTGATGAGCAATCCCTACAATCCCCGCGTACTTTTATTTTTCAGGACGCATCATGACCCCCGAACACCTTCCGACAGAACAGTACGACGCACAGTTAGCTGAAAAAGTGGTGCGTCTGCAGAGCTTAATGACGCCATTTTATGCACAGGCTCCGGAAGTGTTCCGCTCACCGGTTAGCCATTACCGTATGCGTGCCGAGTTCCGTCTGTGGCATGACGGGGATGACCTGTACCACATCATGTTCGACAGCCAAACGAAAAAACGTATTCGCGTCGACAGCTTTCCGGCGGCCAGCGAGCTTATCAATACGCTGATGGCGGCAATGATTGAAGGTGTACGCAACAACCACATCCTGCGTCACAAACTGTTCCAGATTGATTACCTCACCACCCTGAGCGGTCAGGCGGTGATATCCATGCTGTACCATAAAAAACTGGATAATGAGTGGCGCCAGGAAGCCGAAGTGCTGCGGGATGCGCTGCGGGCGCAAAACCTGAATGTGCACCTGATCGGCCGGGCGACCAAAACTAAAATCGAGTTGGATCAGGATTATATCGACGAACGTTTACCGGTCGCGGGCAAAGAGATTATCTACCGCCAGGTTGAGAACAGTTTCACGCAACCGAATGCTGCAATGAACATTCAGATGCTGGAATGGGCGATTGATGTCACCAAAGATTCAAAGGGCGATCTGCTGGAGCTGTACTGCGGTAATGGCAACTTTTCATTAGCGCTGGCACAGAACTTCAACCGCGTACTGGCCACCGAAATCGCCAAGCCGTCCGTTGCTGCAGCCCAGTACAACATCGCAGCTAACCATATTGATAATGTACAAATTATCCGTATGGCAGCCGAAGAGTTTACGCAGGCAATGAACGGTGTTCGCGAATTCAACCGGTTGCAGGGGATTGATCTGAAGAGTTATCAGTGCGAGACCATTTTCGTTGACCCACCGCGCAGCGGTCTGGACAGCGAAACGGAGAAAATGGTGCAGGCGTATCCGCGTATTCTGTACATCTCCTGCAACCCGGAGACACTGTGTCAGAACCTGGAAACATTAAGCCAGACGCACAATGTTTCACGTCTGGCTCTGTTCGATCAGTTCCCGTATACGCACCATATGGAGTGCGGCGTACTGTTAACGAAGAAGTAAGACTGAACGGAGGCCGGATAAGCACTTCCGGTTCAGATTGCCGGATGGCGGCTTTGCCTTATCCGGCCTACAGCTATAACGGTTACTCCGCGATTTCCTGCTTACGGTTACGCACTTTAAAGCCGATCCAGAACACCAGAATCACCGACAGTACCGCCGGGAAGAAGTTAGAGCCAATGTCCGGATATTCAGCACGTACAACGGTGCTGTACAGCAGAACACCGAGAATAAAACAGGCTGCAGCCAGGCCCGGTAACCCCACAGGCATGGTGCGATTCTGGTAACGTTGATGCAGACAGTAAACCGTCAACACCAGCGAAATAATCGGGAATACGGAGAATTGCACAATGGAGCTAAACAGCGCCGCGAATGTGCCATTAATCGATAAGCCGGCAACCAGCGCCAGCAGCAGCGTACCTTTATCTTGACCTGACTGTTTCATTGCTCGTCCTTCTCGTTACTCGGAGTGGTGCGTCATCTTCTCTTGTTCACGGCGGTACCAGTAAAATGCGCCTTTTGCGATCATGCGCAGTTGCAATACCAGCCGCTCTTCCAGTTGCCGACGCTGTTCAGCGCCAACATCCAGTGCTTCTGCCCCGGCACTGAACACAATCGTTACCATGGCTTCGGCTTGCGCTTCAGTAAACGCGCGAGGCATATGGTTTTCGAGTTCAAGATAGTCCGCAAGTTCCGCAATGAAGTGCTGAATTTCACGCGCAACCGCTGCACGAAACGCTGCGGAGGTGCCCGAACGCTCGCGCAATAATAAACGGAAGGCGTTGGGATTGTTGCCGATGAACTCCATAAATGTTGAGACCGAGGTACGGATCACACTACCGCCTTTGGCGATACGCTGACGAGCCTGACGCATCAACTGGCGCAGCATCAGACCGCTCTCATCCACCATCGTCAGGCCGAGCTCATCCACATCGCGGAAATGGCGATAAAACGAGGTTGGCGCAATGCCCGCTTCACGAGCAACTTCTCGTAAACTTAGGCTGGCAAAACTACGCTCAGCGCTGAGTTGACTAAATGCGGCTTCTACCAGCGAACGCCGGGTTTTCTCTTTTTGTTGCGCTCTAACGCCCATCACGATGTCTGAATCCTTCCACATACCTTGCTGGCACTATACCAGAGATTAGGCGGTTGGCATGGCTTTGTGAATGATTGTTTACGCGCAGTTTGTGCTTCGACTTCGCAAAAAAGCACAACGATAATTGGGTTATCTCAACAACGATGTTACTATTCTGTTGCTTTTATGTATAAGAACAGGTAAGCCTGACCATGTCACATTCCTACGATTACGATGCAATAGTAATAGGTTCCGGTCCCGGCGGCGAAGGCGCTGCGATGGGTCTGGTTAAGCAAGGAGCGCGCGTCGCGGTTATTGAGCGCTATCATAACGTCGGCGGAGGCTGTACCCATTGGGGCACCATCCCGTCGAAAGCGCTCCGCCACGCAGTCAGCCGTATTATCGAATTCAATCAGAACCCACTTTACAGCGACCATTCCCGACTTCTTCGTTCTTCTTTCGCCGATATTCTCAACCATGCTGATAACGTAATTAATCAGCAAACGCGTATGCGGCAAGGTTTTTACGAGCGCAACCACTGTGAAATTCTGCAGGGAAATGCCCGTTTCGTCGACGAACACACCCTTGCTCTGGAATGTCACGACGGTACAGTGGAAACACTCACCGCAGATAAGTTTGTTATTGCCTGTGGCTCGCGCCCTTATCATCCAACTGACGTCGATTTTTCGCACCCACGCGTTTACGACAGCGATTCTATCCTCAGCCTGCATCACGAACCTCGCCATGTTCTGATTTATGGCGCAGGCGTGATTGGCTGCGAATATGCGTCGATCTTCCGAGGGATGGACGTAAAAGTTGATTTAATCAACACCCGCGATCGTCTGCTGGCATTCCTCGATCAAGAGATGTCCGATTCGCTCTCATACCACTTCTGGAACAGCGGCGTGGTCATTCGCCACAACGAAGAATATGAGCGGATTGAAGGCTGTGATGACGGCGTCATCATGCACCTGAAATCCGGTAAAAAGCTGAAAGCAGACTGTCTGCTGTACGCCAATGGTCGTACCGGTAATACCGATTCGCTGGCACTGGAAAATATTGGTCTGAAAACGGACAGTCGCGGGCAGCTAAAAGTGAATAGCATGTATCAGACCGCACTGCCGCATGTGTATGCCGTTGGCGATGTGATCGGTTACCCAAGCCTGGCATCTGCAGCCTACGATCAGGGACGTATCGCCGCTCAGGCACTGGTCAAAGGCGAAGCCACCGCACATCTGATCGAAGATATTCCCACCGGGATTTATACCATTCCTGAAATCAGCTCCGTCGGTAAAACCGAACAGCAGCTAACGGCAATGAAAGTCCCATACGAAGTCGGTCGCGCCCAGTTTAAGCATCTGGCGCGAGCGCAAATCGTCGGAATGAGTGTCGGAACGCTGAAAATTTTGTTCCATCGCGAGACCAAAGAGATTTTGGGGATCCATTGCTTTGGGGAACGCGCAGCCGAAATTATTCATATCGGTCAGGCGATCATGGAGCAAAAAGGTGGTGGTAACACCATCGAGTACTTCGTTAACACCACCTTTAACTACCCAACCATGGCAGAAGCCTATCGGGTAGCCGCGCTAAACGGCTTAAACCGCCTGTTTTAACGCTTTGTCGAAATGGCCATCCATTGCCCCACGGATGGCCTCTGCCAGCTGTTCATAACGGCTGCGTAACGGCGATCCCGGACGATAGACGAGACCAATAGTACGGCGCGGTTCCGGCTTAATGCACGGCAGATAGACCACACCATCACGCTTACGCTCTGGCGGAACGGCCAGTGCAGGCAGCAAAGTAATGCCACTACCTGCCGCAACCATATTGCGCAGCGTTTCCAGACTGGTTGCCCGGAAATGGGTGTCTTCATCGGCACCTGCTTCAAAGCAGAAGCCCATCGCCTGATCACGCAGACAGTGCCCATCTTCCAGCATTAACAGTTTTTCACCTGCCAAATCTGACATCGGCACACAGTCGCGGTTTGCCCATGGGTGATCTTCATAGATCGCCAGCATCATAGGCTCATCAAACAGTGGCACTTCAATGAACGCCTCACTTTCCTTGACCAACGCCAGGATCACGCAGTCGAGCTTACCGCTATCCAGTTGCGCCAGCAGTTGATGCGTCTGCGCTTCATGCAGATACATTTCCAGTTTCGGGAAGGTCTGGTGCAACATAGGGATAATATGCGGCAACAGGTATGGCCCCACCGTTGGGATCAAACCAATGTGCAGCGGGCCAGACATTGTCTCGCCTTGTTGGCTTGCCATTTCCTTGAGCACTTTGACCTCGCGCAGCACGGTACGCGCCTGATCCACCAGCAGTAAACCTGCCTGAGTGAACAGCACTTTACGACTCGTACGCTCCAGCAGCATAACACCAAGCTCATCTTCCAGTTTGCGGATTTGCCCGCTAAGCGTTGGCTGGCTGACGTGGCAGGAATCCGCCGCTCGCCGGAAGTGACGATGCTCGGCTAGCGCCACCAGGTATTCAAGATCACGAATATTCATTATTCATCCTCCATCGCCACGATAGTTCATGGCGATAGGTAGCATAGCAACGAACGATTATCCCTATCAAGCTTTCTGTTTAATAATGCACCACAGAAACGGAACGGTACCCTTTAACCCTTGAAGCACCTGTCCGTTCTCATACTCGAAATAACTAAAGCCAACGTGAACTTTTGCGGACCTCTGGTCCGCATTTTTTTTGCATAAAAAAGCCCGGCTTAATGCCAGGCTCTGATAACTTTTTACCTGATGGCGCTACGCTTATCAGGCAGAACGGCGCACAGTGCCGGATGGCGGCTTCGCCTTATCCGGCCTACAGACGTGCCTTCGCATAGTCGATTGCCTGCGCAACCTGCTGCGGTGATACGCCACCTTTCGCTGCACGTTTGTCCAGACAGGATTGCAGGGAAAGTATCGGATAGACATCATCGCCAATGACGCTGCTGAACTTTTGCAAGTCGGCCAGCGACAATGCTTCCAGCGGTTTACCCTGACGAATCGCCTCAACCACCGTCTCACCTACGATATGGTGTGCTTCGCGGAACGGAACACCTTTGGCAACCAGATAATCCGCCAATTCAGTGGCGTTGGCATAACCCTGCTGCGCCGCTTCCTGACAACGAGGACGTTTCACCTGAATGCCGTCCAGCACCAGTGCGGCCATGTGTAAACAGTCCAGCCAGGTATCGAGTGCATCGAACAGGCCTTCTTTGTCTTCCTGCATATCTTTGTTATACGCCAGCGGCAGACCTTTCAGTGTCATCATCATACCGGTCAGCGCACCTTGTACACGGCCACATTTGCCACGGATCAGCTCTAATGCATCCGGGTTTTTCTTCTGTGGCATCAGGGATGAACCTGAGGTCACACGATCGGATAACTCCACAAAGCCTGCTTCGCCAGTGTTAAAGAAAATCAGATCTTCAGCAAAGCGCGACAGATGCACCATGCCGATAGAGGCATCAGAGAGCAACTCCAGGACATGGTCACGATCAGAAACGCTGTCCAGGCTGTTGCGGGTTGCCGAGGAAAAGCCCAACCAGCCAGCCAGTTGCTCACGATCGATTTCGTAGGCGGTACCCGCCAGTGCACCACAGCCTAACGGGCTAACGTCCAGACGCTTAAGCGCATCCTGCAGACGGCTCTCATCACGCGCCAGCATTTCGACATATGCCAGACACCAGTGCGCAAACGTCACCGGCTGTGCACGCTGCAAGTGGGTGTAACCCGGCATAACCGCGTCCTGATTATTTTGCGCGGTGTCGACTAACGCGCTTTGCAACTGACGATTCGCAGACAACAGTTCTATGACCGTGTCTTTGCACCACAGTTTAAGGTCAGTTGCGACCTGGTCATTACGGCTACGCCCGGTGTGCAGTTTTTTACCTAACTGCCCGACTTTATCAATCAGCTTGCCTTCCACCCAGCTGTGAATATCTTCCGCATCACTTTGCAGGATCTGCTGCGGGTCCAGGCGTACCTCTTCCAGCAGATTATTCAGCGCGTCTTCCAGCTGTAGTTGTTCATCTGCAGTCAGTACGCCGACGGTTACCAGCGCTTTGGACCAGGCCACAGAGCCGACAATATCCTGCTCTGCCAGGCGGTAGTCAAAACGCAACGAGTCGTTGAACTGTTTGAACCGCTGATCTGCTGCCTGTGTAAAACGCCCACCCCAAAGTGCCATAACGAATTTCCTTAATATGATATTTTTGCCCGATGGCGCTGCGCTTACCGGGCCTACAAAACCCATGTCGGCCGGATAAGGCGAAGCCGCCATCCGGCACATTAATAGTTAAGCCAGAATACGCGTACCAATCGGCGTGCCGTTAAACAGCGCCGGGAGTTGCTCAGCATGACGCCAGGAAGCGATATCTACCGGGCGGCCCAGCGTACGCGCAGCATCCAGCGCCGCATTGACCTTCACGATCATGCCATCGGTAATAATGCCCTGCTCAATCAACTGTTCCGCTTTCGTCGCGGTCATTTCGGCAATACGCTGGCCTTTACCATCCAGAATACCGCTCACATCGGAGAGCAGGATCAGATCAGCCCCCAGCGTTGCCGCCAGCGCCGTCGCCGCCTGATCGGCATTGACATTCATCAACAGCCCATCCTCAGTAACGCCAATGGAACTCACTACCGGCAGAAAGCCCCCTTCCAGCAGCGTGTTAATCAGCTTAGGCGAACCCGGCTGCGCCAGTCCAACGTGACCTAACTCTTTATCGAGTGGCGTCACTTTTACACTGTCGCCATCGCCAAGATACAGACCCACAGAGGCAATTTGATGTTTTTTCGCCCAGGCCAGTAAGGTTTTATTCGCGGTCCCCGCCAGCGCCCCGGTGATGATGTCGATTTGATCGGCTGGCGTAACACGCAGACCATTTTTCTTTTTCACCGGCAGATTAAGTTGTTTCATCAGTTCGTCGACCACGCAGCCACCACCGTGCACAATGACCAGCGGACGCTGATGCGACTCGCGATAATTTACCAGCGCGGTAAACAGACGCTCCAGCGCCTCTTCGCTATCCAGTAACACGCCGCCCAGCTTGATAATTAATGGATTCATCATTGCACCCTTAAATAAGAGACTGCGTCTCAGCAAAGCCGAAACGGATATTTGCGCACTGCATGGCCTGTGCCGCCGCGCCCTTCAATAAGTTATCTTCCGTCGCTACCACAATCAGATGTTCGCCCTGCACAGCAAATCCGATATCACAGAACGGTAAGCCAACCACGTTTTTCAGTGCCGGAACGCCTTTTTCATACAGACGCACCAGCGGTTTATCGCTGTATGCCTGTTGCAGCGTCTGCGCGACCTGAGTCTGAGTGACACCCGCATTCAGACGGCAGGTAATGGTTTCCAGGATCCCACGCGGGAAATTGCCCAGATGTGGAGTGAAGATCACCTCCGTACCCAGGTGAGTAGCGATTTCCGGCTGATGGCGATGAGTAAACACACCATACGGTTGCAGGCTCACTTCACAAAAGCTGTTCGAAATAGCGGCCTTACGGCCCGCACCGCTCACCCCACTGGTGGCGTTAATCACCGGCCACTGAGTCAGGTCCAGCAGCCCGGCATCAATCAGTGGTTTCAGCGACAATTGTGCCGCCGTCGGGTAACACCCCGGAACCGCAATCAAATTCGCGTCTTTCAGTCTGTCTGCGCTCCACTCAGCCAGACCGTATACCGCCTGTTCCAGCAGTTCAGGATGCTGATGGGTAAAACCATAGTATTGCTCATAGAATGCGCCGTCGTTTACGCGGAACGCGCCCGAGAGGTCAAACACCACACACCCGGCGCGCAGAAACTGCGGAGCCAAATCATGACTGACCTCATGAGCCGTCGCGAGAAACACAACGTCCACCCCTGCGCTAAACTCGCTGATATCGGACATTGGCTGTAACGGCAAATCGACAATGCCTTTTAGCTGCGGATGTAAATCGGAGATTAATTTTCCTGCATCATTGCTTTGCGCTGAGACGGTCAAAGCGGTTATGGTCATATCAGGATGGCGATTTACATAGGTCACAAGCTCTGCGCCAGCGTAGCCACTCGCGCCCACAATCAGCGTATTCAACATCGGAGCTGTTCACCTTCTTAGATTCGGTTGCCAGGTATAAGCCTTTATCACCTCACCTTACACTTGGTGGGTTTTATTACGCTCAATGTTATTGTATTTTTATTCACAAATACTGCATGAATATTGATACTATCATGACCCGAGGTGTGTCAACAATGAAAAACAATTTACCGCCATTTATCGAGATTTACCGCGCTCTGATTGCCACACCGTCGATTAGCGCAACCGAAGAAGCGCTCGATCAAAGCAATGCAGGTTTAATCACTCTGCTGGCGGACTGGTTCAAAGATTTAGGTTTCAATGTTGAGGTTCAGCCTGTTCCTGGTACGCGCAATAAATTCAACATGCTGGCGAGTGTCGGGCACGGTGCCGGCGGTCTGTTGTTGGCAGGCCATACCGATACCGTACCTTTTGACGATGGGCGTTGGACGCGCGATCCCTTCACCCTCACCGAGCACGACAATAAGCTCTACGGTCTGGGCACCGCGGATATGAAAGGCTTTTTCGCCTTTATTCTCGATGCACTGCGCGGTGTGGATGTCACGAAACTGAAAAAGCCGCTCTACATTCTGGCCACCGCTGATGAAGAGACCAGCATGGCCGGCGCTCGTTACTTTTCTGAAACGACTTCGCTCCGCCCGGACTGCGCAATCATTGGCGAACCGACATCTCTGCAGCCCGTTCGCGCGCACAAAGGCCATATCTCTAACACCATTCGAATTTTGGGTCAGTCGGGTCACTCAAGCGATCCGGCACGCGGCGTGAATGCGATTGAACTGATGCATGATGCTATCGGCCATATCATGAAGCTGCGCGATGGCCTGAAAGAACGCTATCACCATGACGCTTTTACCGTGCCGTACCCCACGTTAAATCTGGGCCATATTCATGGCGGCGATGCAGCTAACCGTATCTGCGCCTGCTGCGAACTGCATATGGATATTCGTCCACTACCCGGCATGACGCTTAACGATCTGAATGGGCTACTTAACGATGCGCTGGCCCCGGTCAGTGAGCGTTGGCCGGGTCGCCTGACGGTATCGGAACTGCATCCGCCCATTCCTGGCTATGAGTGTCCGCCGGACCATCAACTGGTCGAGGTGGTTGAGAAACTGCTGGGCGCACAGACTGAAGTGGTGAACTACTGCACCGAAGCGCCATTTATCCAGACGCTGTGTCCGACGCTGGTATTGGGTCCCGGTTCTATTAATCAGGCACATCAGCCAGATGAATATCTGGAAACACGCTTTATTAAGCCAACCCGTGAATTAATCACCCAGGTTGTGCACCATTTCTGCTGGCACTAATGAAACTTGCCCGGTGGCGCTACGCTTACCGGGCCTACCCCGTCTTGTAGGCCGGATAAGCGCAGCGCCATCCGGCATCTCTATGTCACATGTTCATAAGCTTTTCTTATTTGGCACGATGTGAATTAACTTTAATAAATTGCCGCGATTTATTGGTTTGCTGAAGCGATTTCGCAGCAATTGACGTCACGAGTTTTACGTGGCTTTATAAAAGACGGCGAAAAAATTAAGTCCGAGAGATTTCGAGCGCAGCCAACACCGCTGTGGCGCGAAGGATACAGGACACATAAATTAAAGATGGGGTGTCTGGGTTAATATGAACGAACAATATTCCGCGTTGCGTAGTAATGTCAGTATGCTCGGCAAAGTGCTGGGAGAGACCATCAAGGATGCGCTGGGAGAGAACATTCTTGATCGCGTAGAAACAATCCGTAAGCTGTCCAAATCATCTCGCGCTGGCAATGAAGTTAATCGCCAGGAACTGCTCACCACACTGCAAAATCTGTCTAACGACGAGCTGCTGCCCGTTGCCCGCGCATTTAGCCAGTTCCTGAATCTGGCCAATACCGCCGAGCAGTACCACAGTATTTCGCCAAAAGGCGAAGCTGCCAGCAACCCGGAAGTGATTGCTCGTACTTTGCGTAAACTGAAAGACCAGCCCAACCTCGATGAAGCCACCATCAAGAAAGCCGTGGAATCGCTGTCTCTGGAGCTGGTACTGACCGCACACCCAACCGAAATCACCCGCCGCACCTTGATTCATAAAATGGGTGAAGTAAACGCATGCCTCAAACAGCTTGATAACAAAGATATCGTTGATTACGAACGCAATCAGCTGATGCGTCGTCTGCGCCAGTTGATTGCTCAGTCCTGGCATACGGATGAAATCCGTAAGCTACGACCAAGCCCGGTTGATGAAGCCAAATGGGGCTTCGCAGTGGTTGAAAACAGCCTGTGGGAAGGCGTACCCAACTACCTGCGCGAGCTAAATGAACAGTTAGAAGAACATCTGGGCTATAAGCTACCTGTTGATTTTGTTCCGGTGCGTTTTACCTCCTGGATGGGCGGCGACCGTGATGGTAACCCGAATGTCACTGCAGATATCACCCGCCATGTGCTGCTGCTTAGTCGTTGGAAAGCCACTGATCTGTTCCTGAAGGACATCCAGTTCCTGATTTCCGAGCTGTCGATGGTTGAAGCCACGCCGGAACTGATGGCGCTGGTCGGTGAAGAAGGTGCGGCAGAACCTTACCGCTATCTGATGAAAATGCTGCGTTCGCGTCTGATGGCAACTCAGGCCTGGCTGGAAGCGCGTCTGAAAGGCGAAAAACTGCCAAAACCTGCTGGCCTGCTAACCCAAAACGAACAGCTTTGGGAGCCGCTGTACGCGTGTTACCAGTCTCTGCAGGCCTGTGGTATGGGTATCATCGCCAATGGTGAGTTGCTCGACACCCTTAGGCGCGTGAAATGTTTCGGTGTACCGCTGGTACGCATTGATATTCGTCAGGAAAGCACTCGTCATACCGAGGCATTGGGCGAATTGACCCGGTATCTGGGCATTGGTGACTACGAAAACTGGTCAGAAGCGGATAAACAAGCCTTCTTGATCCGTGAACTGAACTCCAAGCGCCCGCTTCTGCCACGTAATTGGGAACCCAGCAACGATACCCGTGAAGTGCTCGATACCTGCCGGGTGATTGCCGAAGCGCCTTATGGCTCCATTGCTGCCTATGTAATCTCAATGGCGAAAACACCGTCTGACGTACTGGCCGTGCATTTGCTGCTGAAGGAAGCCGGCATTGGTTTTGCTATGCCGGTCGCACCGCTGTTTGAGACGCTAGACGACCTGAACAACGCCGATGATGTTATGAGCCAGCTACTGAATATCGACTGGTATCGCGGCTTTATTCAGGGCAAACAGATGGTCATGATTGGCTATTCTGACTCTGCAAAAGACGCCGGCGTGATGGCCGCTTCCTGGGCACAATATCAGGCACAGGACGCGCTGATCAAAACCTGCGAAAAAGCCGGTATTGAACTGACGCTGTTCCACGGTCGCGGCGGCTCTATTGGTCGTGGTGGCGCGCCTGCCCATGCGGCACTGCTCTCTCAACCACCAGGTAGCCTTAAAGGCGGCCTGCGCGTGACAGAACAAGGCGAGATGATCCGCTTCAAATACGGCCTACCGGAAGTCACCATCAGTAGCCTGTCGCTGTACACTGCCGCGATTCTGGAAGCTAACCTGTTACCGCCGCCGGAACCAAAAGATGGCTGGCGTCATATCATGGATGAGCTTTCAGATATCTCCTGCGATCTCTATCGTGGGTATGTTCGTGAAAATAAAGACTTTGTACCTTACTTCCGTTCAGCAACACCAGAGCAGGAACTGGGCAAGTTACCGCTCGGCTCACGTCCGGCAAAACGCCGCCCGACCGGTGGCGTAGAGTCTCTGCGTGCTATTCCGTGGATCTTCGCCTGGACACAGAACCGCCTGATGCTTCCGGCCTGGCTGGGTGCGGGTACGGCGCTGCAAAAAGTAGTTGAAGACGGTAAGCAAAGCGAGCTTGAAGCAATGTGCCGTGACTGGCCATTCTTCTCCACGCGTCTTGGCATGCTGGAGATGGTGTTCTCAAAAGCTGACCTGTGGCTGGCGGAGTACTACGATCAGCGCCTGGTCAAAAAAGAGCTTTGGCCATTGGGTGAAGAACTGCGTCAGCGTCTGGAGGCCGATATCAATGTGGTGTTGGCAATTGCCAATGACTCGCATTTGATGGCCGATCTACCGTGGATTGCCGAGTCTATTCAGTTAAGGAATATTTATACTGACCCACTGAACGTCTTACAGGCCGAATTATTATATCGTTCGCGCCTGGCAGAAGAGCAAGGTCATGCACCAGACCCACGCGTCGAACAGGCGCTAATGGTGACTATTGCTGGCGTTGCTGCCGGTATGCGTAACACCGGCTAATTTTTATGCCTGTCACCCTCGTGCTATTGCGCGAGGGTGATATAAAATACTGCTGTCATAACCACCTCATTTTTAATATATTCCTGTCTGCATTTTATACATCCAATGGATATTTGTTAGCAGAACGCGATTTTCGACTCGCATTGCTTCAGATCCTCTTAAGGTTTAGCCGCTAACGTTGGCGCTACGATTAAAGACAGGCTCACACTATGCAATCCTTACAACTCCAGTCTAAACCCAAATTTAGCTGGAAAGCCCTGGGTTGGGCACTCCTCTATTTTTGGTTCTTCTCTACCTTACTCCAGGCCATTATTTATTTTAGTGGCTATAGCGGAACTAACGGATTACGCGACTCAATACTGTTCAGCTCATTGTGGTTGATTCCGGTATTCTTATTCCCGAACCGTATTCGCATTATCGCTGCCGTTATTGGTGTGGCACTCTGGGCGGCTTCATTGGCCGCGCTGAGTTATTACGTTATTTACGGACAAGAATTCTCACAAAGCGTTCTGTTCGTTATGTTTGAAACCAACGCCAACGAAGCCCGCGAATATCTAAGCCAATATTTCAGTCTCAAGATTGTACTTATCGCACTGGCCTATACAGCAACCGCAATCCTGCTGTGGACGCGTTTACGCCCGGTCCATATTCCGTCGCCATGGCGTTATCTGGTGTCATTTGCGCTGTTGTACGGTTTAATTCTGCACCCAATGACCGTCAATACGTTTATCAAGCATAAGCCGTTTGAGAAAACGCTGGGCGGCCTTGCGTCGCGCATGGAGCCTGCCGCGCCATGGCAGTTCATCTCTGGTTATTATCAATACCGTCAACAATTGACCGCATTAAATAGCCTGCTGAATGAGAACAACGCATTGCCACCACTGGCTAACTTTAAAGACAATTCTGGTGATGCGCCGCGTACGCTGGTGCTGGTGATTGGCGAGTCAACTCAACGTGGCCGCATGAGCCTGTACGGCTACCCACGTGAAACCACGCCGGAACTGGATGCGCTGCATAAATCCGATCCAAACTTCACCGTGTTCAATAATGTCGTGACCTCACGTCCTTACACGATTGAAATCCTGCAACAGGCGCTGACCTTCGCAAACGAGAAGAACCCGGATTTATATCTGACGCAGCCGTCGTTGATGAATATGATGAAACAGGCGGGTTATAAAACGTTCTGGATCACCAACCAGCAAACAATGACCGCCCGTAACACCATGCTGACCGTATTTTCCCGGCAGACAGACAAGCAGTTCTATATGAACCAGCAGCGTACCCAAAGTGCGCGTGAATACGACAGCAACGTGCTGGGACCGTTTAAAGAAGTCATGGCCGACCCGGCACCGAAAAAGTTCATCATCGTTCACTTGCTGGGTACGCACATTAAATACAAATTCCGCTACCCGGAAGGCCAGGGTAAGTTTGACGGTAATACCGAGAACGTACCTGCAGGTCTGAGCAGTGATGAACTGGAGTCATATAACGATTATGACAATGCCAACGTCTATAACGACCATATCATTGCCAGCCTGATCAAAGACTACAAAGCAACTGATCCGAACGGCTTCCTGCTCTACTTCTCTGACCATGGTGAAGAAGTGTATGACACGCCGCCACATAAAACGCAGGGTCGTAATGAAGATAGCCCAACGCGCCATATGTATACGGTACCGTTCCTGTTGTGGACGTCTGAAAAATGGCAGGCTGCGCACCCACGCGACTTCTCACAGGACGTTAATCGTAAGTACAGCAGCTCTGAACTTATCCATACCTGGTCAGATTTGGCAGGCTTTACGTACGATGGTTTCGATCCGACCCGTTCTATTACCAGCCCGGAGTTCAAAGAGACGACCCGCTGGATTGGTAATCCGTACAAGAAAAACGCCCTGATCGATTACGACTCCCTGCCTTACGGCGATCAAATCGGGAATCAGTAACGCTCTCTCAGGCCACTCTTTAAGAGTGGCCTTTTTTTATGATGACGGTTACTGTTTCCCTGTCCACGATCTGTCAGGGATTCACATGTATCACAACATCAGCCACCTACTTTCCCGCCTGATTAACGGCCCCTTACCGCTGCACCAGGTTTACTTCGCCAGCAGCAATGCCGCAACGCCAGAACTGGCGTATAAGGTAGATTTTCCACGACTGGAAATCGTGCTGGAGGGGCAACTTTCGGATACGGGTATCGGGAACATACTTGTTCCCGGGGACGTTCTGTACGTCCCCGCAGGAGGCTGGAATCTTCCGCAATGGCAAACGCCCGTCACTATGCTGACGATTCTGTTCGCTAAGCAGCAGTTAATCTTTAGCGTTATGCAATGGGATGGCCGCCAGTTCCAACATCTCGCCAATCAACATGTGGCACGCCGCGGGCCGCGTATCGGCTCCTTCCTGCTACAGGCGCTCAATGAAATACAAATGCAGCCCCAGGAGCAGCAAACCGCGAAATTAATTATTGCCAGCCTGTTCAGCCATTGCCGTGACCTGCTCGGTAGCCAAATCCAGACAGCATCGCGTAGCCAGGCACTTTTCGACGCCATTCGCGACTACATTGACGAACGCTACGCCTCTCCGTTGACCCGCGAATCCGTTGCCCAGGCCTTTTACATCTCACCGAATTATCTTTCGCATCTGTTTCAGAAAACCGGAGCCATTGGTTTTAACGAATATCTTAACCACACCCGACTTGAACAAGCGAAAACGCTATTGAAGGGCTACGATCTGAAAATTAAAGAAGTTGCACACGCCTGCGGGTTCGTCGACAGCAACTACTTCTGTCGCCTGTTTCGCAAAAATACCGAACGCTCACCGTCTGAGTATCGGCGGCAATATCACAGCCAGTTAACGGAAAAAGAGACGTCCCCACATTAAGGTGAAGTCGCGACAAAACCCACAGAGGACAAAAAACATATTTACTGGATTTTTGTAATATCAAAAAGAAACACGCATCCTCTGCCATCAGATTAAACCGACCACCCCAGAACATGTGAAGTACCTCCCACTTTCACCGACATATTACATTTGTCCAGCTTTTGACAGATTTGTCAGATAGCGCAGTATGCCGAAACACTCTTATCCTGAGCACAGCAAAGCATCCCGGTGACGGGCTGCTACCGAGAAATTAAGAGGGTGTTTTATATGGAACTGTACCTGGATACCGCTAACGTCGCGGAAGTCGAACGTCTGGCACGCATCTTCCCTATCGCGGGTGTTACCACCAACCCAAGCATTGTCGCGGCAAGCAAAGAATCCATCTGGGATGTACTGCCACGTCTGCAAAACGCCATCGGCGAAGAGGGCATTTTGTTTGCCCAAACCATGAGCCGCGACGCACAGGGCATGGTGGAAGAAGCCAGACGCCTGAGCAACGCCGTCCCCGGTCTGGTAGTGAAAATCCCGGTGACATCCGAAGGTCTGGCCGCGATTAAGATGCTGAAAAAAGAGGGGATCACCACGCTGGGCACCGCGGTATACAGTGCTTCTCAGGGTCTGCTGGCCGCACTGGCTGGGGCAAAATATATCGCACCATACGTTAACCGCATTGATGCTCAGGGTGGTGACGGTATCCGCACAGTGCAAGAGCTGCAAACACTGCTGGAGATGCATGCGCCAAACAGCATGGTGTTGGCAGCCAGTTTTAAGACACCGCGCCAGGCGCTGGATTGCTTACTGGCAGGATGTGCCGCAATCACCCTGCCATTAGACGTAGCGCAACAAATGCTCAATACCCCTGCGGTAGAGTCAGCAATAGAGAAGTTTGAGCAGGACTGGAACAACGCATTTGGTCACATCAACCTGTGAGGGAAATAAAGTATGGATCGCATTATTCAATCACCTGGTAAGTACATCCAGGGCGCTGATGTTATTACCCGTCTTGGCAGCTATCTCAAACCACTGGCAGAGCGCTGGCTGGTCGTTGGGGACAAGTTTGTCTTAGGATTTGCCCAGGGCGTACTGGAAAAAAGCTTCCACGACGCCGGTCTGGCACTCGAGATCGTGCCATTTGGTGGTGAATGTTCACAAAACGAAATCGACCGCCTGCGTGGCGTGGCAGAAAAAGCGCAATGCGGTGCAGTGCTCGGTATCGGCGGGGGTAAAACGCTGGATACCACCAAGGCACTGGCGCACTTTATGGGTGTACCGGTTGCCATTGCGCCAACCATCGCCTCTACCGATGCGCCATGTAGTGCGCTGTCCGTCATTTACACCGATGCCGGTGAATTCGATCGCTATTTGCTGCTGCCAAACAACCCGGACAGGGTCATTGTTGATACCAAAATTGTCGCGGGTGCGCCTGCGCGGCTGCTGGCAGCGGGTATCGGCGATGCGCTGGCAACCTGGTTTGAAGCACGCGCCTGCTCACGCAGCGGCGCAACGACCATGGCGGGAGGCCAATGCACTCAGGCCGCGCTGGCACTGGCGGAGCTATGCTTCAATACGCTGATTGAAGAAGGCGAAAAAGCGATGCTGGCCGCCGAGCTACATGTGGTAACGCCTGCGCTGGAGCGCGTCATTGAAGCCAATACCTATCTGAGCGGCGTGGGTTTTGAAAGCGGTGGCCTGGCCGCTGCACACGCGATCCATAACGGTCTGACGGCAATCCCGGATGCACATCACTACTACCACGGTGAGAAGGTGGCTTTCGGTACATTGACGCAACTGGTGCTGGAAAACGCGCCGGTAGACGAAATCGAAACCGTGGCTGCACTGTGCCATTCCGTTGGTCTGCCTATTACGCTGGCACAACTGGACATCAAACAGGATGTTCCCGCGAAGATGCGCATTGTGGCAGAAGCGGCTTGTGCCGAAGGCGAGACTATCCATAACATGCCGGGCGGTGCCACACCAGATCAGGTGTACGCTGCGCTGCTGGTGGCCGATCAGTATGGCCAGCGGTATCTGCAAGAGTGGGAATAAGCACACCATAAACAATCCCCGCAATGGCGGGGATTTTTCTGTCTGGCAGGCCGGATAAACGCACAGCTTATCCGGCATTTTCGATTACAGCAGATCGAAACGGTCCAGGTTCATCACTTTCACCCATGCCGCGACAAAGTCCTTCACGAACTTCTCGTGGGCATCGCTGCAGGCATAAACTTCTGCCAGCGCACGCAGTACCGAGTTAGAGCCAAACACCAGGTCGGCGCGGGTTGCGGTGTATTTCACTTCACCATTCAGACGGTCACGACCTTCAAAGACCTCTTTCGATTCGTCAGTCGCTTTCCATTCGTTACGCATATCCAGCAGGTTGACAAAGAAGTCATTGCTGAGCACGCCTGGACGATCGGTAAAGACGCCATGCTGACTACCATCGAAGTTGGCACCCAGGACGCGCATCCCGCCTACCAGCACGGTCATTTCCGGTGCCGTCAGGGTCAACTGCTGCGCTTTATCGATCAGTAATGACTCGGTGGTCGACACGTCAGGACGGGCACGATAGTTACGGAAACCATCTGCAATAGGCTCCAGCAGCTCAAACATCTCGATATCGGTTTGGTCCTGACGCGCATCTACGCGGCCCGGAACAAAAGGTACAGTGATGTTAACACCCGCCGCGCTTGCCGCTTTCTCAACACCTACCACACCGGCCAGCACGATAATGTCAGCCAACGAGGCGGTATGAGCAGATTTATAAATACCTTCCAGCACAGGCAGAACACGTGCCGCAGTCGCATTCACATCCCAGCCGCGTTGTGGTGCCAGCGCCAGGCGAGCACCGTTAGCACCACCACGTTTGTCACCGCCACGGAAAGTCGATGCGGAAGCCCACGCCACCGATACCAACTCACTGACAGAAAGCCCGGAAGCTGCAATGGTCGCCTTCAGGTTAAGAATGTCTTCTTCGCTTGGGTTGAAGAACGCATGCGGCAGCGGGTCCTGCCAAATCAGATCTTCTTGCGGTACTTCCGGTCCGATGTAGCGCGATTTCGGCCCCATATCACGGTGCGTCAGTTTAAACCACGCACGGGCAAAGGCTTCATTGAACGCTTGCGGATCGTTAAGGAAACGACGAGAGATCTTCTCGAACTCAGGATCAAAGCGCAAGGTCAGGTCGGTGACCAGCATTGTAGGCTTGCGTTTTTTCGACGGATCAAACGGATCGGGGATAATCTCCGGTGCGTCAACCGCTTCAAACTGAATAGCGCCTGCCGGGCTGCGCGTTTGCACCCACTCATATTTGAACAGGTTCTCGAAGAAATAGTTGCTCCACTGGGTCGGCGTCTGCGTCCAGACGACTTCCAGACCAGAGGTGATGGCATCTGCACCCGAGCCGCTGCCGTAGCTGCTGGCCCAGCCCAGTCCCTGCGCTTCAATTGGTGCTGATTCTGGATCAGGACCAACATGGGATGCTGGTGCTGCACCGTGGGTTTTACCCAACGTATGACCACCACCAATCAGCGCGACAGTTTCTTCGTCGTTCATCCCCATATTACCGAAGGTCGCACGAATAGCCGCTGCCGCAGAAAGCGGCTCACCACTGTGATCAGGACCTTCCGGGTTAACATAGATAAGACCCATCTCGGTTGCGCCAAGCGGGGCTTTTGCCAGCTCTTCAGGATGGCGGTGAGTCAGCCAGGCTTTCTCATCCCCCCAGTTTACGTCGAGATCCGGTTCCCAGACATCTTCACGCCCTGCGCCAAAACCGAAGGTGCGGAAGCCTGAGTTTTCCAGCGCCACGTTACCCGCGAGGATAAACAGGTCGGCCCAGGAAATTTTCTGACCATATTTCTGCTTGATTGGCCACAGCAGACGACGCGCCTTATCAAGGCTAACGTTGTCCGGCCAGGAGTTCAGTGGTGCAAAACGCTGCTGTCCGCGACCCGCGCCACCGCGTCCATCGATGGAGCGATAAGTCCCTGCACCGTGCCATGCCATACGGATGAATAAACCGGCATAGGTACCCCAGTCGGCAGGCCACCACGGTTGAGATTCGGACAGAAGGGCTCTGAGATCCCCTTTCAGGGCAGAATAGTCGAGTTTGCTAAATTCTTTGCGGTAGTTGAAGTCCTCGCCCAGTGGGTTCGAACGGTTGGAATGTTGGTTCAGCAAATCTACACGGAGTTGATTAGGCCACCAGTCGCGGTTGTTCGTTCCTGCTCCCGCGCTCTGATCGTGACCGCCCTGATGAAAAGGACACTTACCGGCAGTTGATGCGTTATGGCTATCGTCGGACATGCTCATCTATATGCTCCCTTTACAGTGTTCTGACTACGATATACACCACCAGAGATAAGATATAGTCGAAATAACCCACAGATTCGATAGCTAATTCCTTTTATATTTTAAGTTACAGAGATGTAGATCAAAATGATCAATAAAAAGCCCTCCGTAGAGGGCTGGGGCATCTGTTTAATTCGGTCTTACACCCAGTGTGTGACAAATAGCGTAGCTCATCTCTGCGCGGTTGAGCGTATAGAAGTGAAAATCTTTCACCCCTTCGCGACTGAGGATCTTCACCATGTCCATGGCGATATTCGCCCCTACCAGCTTGCGGGTTTCGGCATCATCATCCAGACCGTCAAACATCGTCGACATCCAGGAAGGGATACGAACATTGGTCATATCGGCGAATTTCTTCGCCTGCTTAAAGTTAGAGACCGGCAGGATACCCGGAATAATTTCCACATCGATGCCTGCTGATACGCAACGGTCGCGAAAACGCAGGTAGCTTTCCACATCAAAGAAGAACTGGGTGATCGCCCGATTTGCGCCGGCATCAACCTTACGTTTCAGGTTAAGCAGGTCTGCCTGAGCACTCTTCGCTTCCGGATGAACTTCCGGATAAGCGGCAACAGAGATATCAAAATCTGCGACGTCTTTCAGCAGGCTCACCAGATCGGCAGCATACATATCTGGTTTACCGCCACCCGGTGGCAGGTCGCCACGTAGGGCAACAATATGACGAATACCGTTATTCCAGTAATCCTGAGCAATGGTGCGCAGTTCATCGCGAGTGGCATCAATACAGGTCAGGTGCGGAGCCGCTTCGAGGCCCGTGCGATCCTTAATCCCTTTAATAATGCTGTGCGTACGGTCGCGCTCACCCGAATTTGCCCCGTAAGTCACGGAAACAAACTTCGGCTTCAGGCTGCTCAGGCGATCGATGGAGTTCCACAGGGTTTGCTCCATTTCACTGGTGCGCGGCGGGAAAAACTCAAACGAAACGTTAATCTGACCCTGCACTTCTGCCAGGCTCTGATTCAGGGCTTCCCGCTGGTTGGCGTGAAAAAAGCTCATACCTTACCTCATCAATCTTATGTCGTTATATGTTGTGTTGTGAACTGCTATACGTTTAGACGTCTAGATGTAAAAATGACGGAAAAGCGTGCTGCCGTCAACACAAAAATCATCGATAAAGGTGAGGAATACTCAGCCAACGTGAAAAAAATTCACATCAGCTTGAAATGATGAGGGATTGCATCATGAGTTCTTGCACCCACTGCAACCGGCTCTCATTCTCAGGCAACATCACTAACCCGGCACGGATACACAGCTCAGCATCGCTCAGTGGATGGAATACCACGCCCTGGCGCTGGATAGCGGCAAATGAAGCCGGGAGCAAACTTAAACCATCGCCCTGGGCAATCCGTGCAAGCAGTACATCATGCTCCAGAGGTTCTTCAAGGCAGGAAGGAGAGTAACCCGCACGGTGAAAAATCTGCCGGGTGTAGTCAAAGAAAGCCGGGTTACGTTCCCGCTGGAACCAGAACAACGGTCGGTGGTTGAGTGCCGATAAGGAAAGAGAGGCCGTACGAGCCTCTGACCAAAAGGAGGGTAATGCAGCAATTATCGGCTCTTGCCAGGCTAAAGGGGTGACGGTAAGCCCAGATGCCTCAATAGGCAAAGCTACCAGCGCCGCATCCAGTTTGCCTCGCCTTACCTGACGAACAAGTTCAGGTGAGCCGTGACGCGTGACACGCAGCATTTTTACACGAGCATTTAGCGTTGATTCAAGCGCCACAAAAACACCCTGTTCAAACGCCGTGCTTAATCCTAAACGCAGAGGTTGCACCTCCCTCTGCGCTAGCTGGCTCAATGCAATATAGGTCTTGTCCTGTAGCGCCAGCAGTGGACGCACCATTTCTAATACGTGCTGACCCTCCTCCGTCAACGTCAGCCCACGGGTATGGCGGACAAAAAGCGTCACCCCCAGGCGTTCTTCAAGCTGGCGAATATGACGGCTTAGCGGCGGCTGCGACATAAAAAGACGTTGCGCCGCACGGCTCATGTTGTTCTCTTCGGCCACGACGGTGAAGTAGCGCAGCAGACGGATATCAAGAGAGTGCAGGGGCGATATTGTCATACCAAAAAAGTATCACGGAAACGGTATTATCCCAATTGTTCTGCACCCCTTATCCTCATGGCATACACCGCACTCACGAGGAAGAGATAATGAATTCAGAACGTTTTATGACGGGTCAGTTGATGCTGCAAAAAGTAGATGGTAAAGGGGGCGATGCGGTCGTCGACAGTCTGCAGGACATTGCGCCCGACTTCGCCCAATACCTGATTGAATTTCCTTTTGGCGACATCTATTCAAGACCGGGATTGGATTTACGCAGTAGAGAGATTGCTACCGTCGCGGCGTTAACGGCGCTGGGCAATGCCGCCCCGCAATTGAAGGTGCATATTGGCGCGGCATTACACGTGGGCTTAACGCAGGATGAGATCGTGGAAGTGATTATGCAGATGGCCGTATATGCTGGCTTCCCCGCGGCACTCAACGGCTTGTTCGCCGCGAAAGAGGTGTTTGCCTCCCACAGAGGCTAAAACAACAGGCCAGCGGCTTGTCTGCTGGCCTGAACACGTTACTTTTTCACATCTTCCACACGCATGCCTTTCAGTTGCTCATCCGTCAGCGTATTTCCCGCTTTGAAATAATCAACGACGGCATTAGAGACATAGTAGCCTCCGGATGTATTACGCGCTGTGCCTTCGGTGAATGCCGTAAAACCATCACCGCCGTCTGCCAGGAAACTATTGGTGGCAATGTGATAAACCGTGGCATCCTCAATCGGTTTGCCGTTTAACGTCAATACAGTGACCCGCTGACCGACAGGTTTACTGCTGTCATACTTCATCTCCAGGCCTTTGGACACCTGCAATACACCGTTGCTTAAACCCGCGCCGTGCTCCATCAGACTACGTAACTGCTTCCCGGTGAGATCCATGGTTGCCAGCTCATTCGGGAACGGGAAGGTACTAATAACTGCGCCCATCGTAATAGCACCTGACGGGATTTCATTACGGATGCCGCCTGAGTTAGTGAGCGCTAACTGGGTATCTTTACCCGCTGCCACCAGCAGCGCATCCGCCGCCAGGTTCCCCAGCGAAGAAGATTCACCGTAAGCACGCGTCAGCTCAACCGGCGAGTTGGCAACCGTCTGTTGTACCACTTCATCAAGCTTTTTATTCCAGCCATCAATCACCTGTTTCGTCTGCGGATCGGGTTTCCACTCATCGGCATAGATCGTCTTCAGCTCGAAATTTTTCACGGTAAATTGATGCGGTTTCTGCTGGTAATCCAACACCAGTTTACCGACATCAATACCGCCGCTGTCGGTGGAGAGAATTAAGGTATTACCGACTTTAATCGGCTCTGGCGTGCCCACATGCGCATGGCCGGTGATCAGGAGATCCAGCCCCTTCACCTGGCCTGCGGTCTGGATGTCTTTATCCAACGCACGGCGCACATCGGTGCCTCCCAGGCTGGACTGACGCGCTGGCGTGCCTTCATGGATCAGCGCCACGGTGAGATCGACTTTGCCTTTAAGCTCATCGATATAGCGTTGCAACCACTTCACTTCATCACGCGCTTCGATACCAACACGTGTCGCCGCAGAAACCGTATCATCAAAAGCAAACACACCGTGCAGACCAATTACGCCAATTTTCACGCCATCTTTCTCAATGATGGTGTACGGCTTATCCCAGAACATTTTACTGCTGTTCTGATAAAAGATATTACCCTGCACAATCGGGAATTTCGCCTGGCTCAGCTGTAGCAGCGTGTTATCCCAGCCATGATCGAACTCATGATTACCCATGGTGACAGCGTCAAAATTCATGGTGTTCATGATATCGATAATCGCCTTGCCCTTGGTCAGGCTGCTGATATACGGCCCGGTAAAATAGTCCCCGGCATCAAAGAACCAGGTGGCGCTATTTTTCGTTTTTTCCTGCTTCACCATCGTCGTGATATTAGCCCAGCCGCCAATATCACGCGTGCCATCCGCAATCCACGGCACTTTGTAAGGTTCAACGTGGGCATGGAGATCGTTGGTATAAATAATGGTGACATCTTTGGCGGATGCCCAAAGCGGCAGTGACACCAGAACACCAACAGCCAACATTTTTAACTTCATAATCAATCCCTTTCAGTCATATAAAGAATCGCTACGTTACGTTCTGAAAGGTTTTTTTATGTGAGAAAAATCACATCCATCGGTGATAGTCACAGGGCAAAATCAACGACCATTAAAAATCGTTGGTAATACGATGCCGTCTCCGTTCACTATCAATTGCTGTAAGTCCTTTGGCTGCCAAAATCTGGGATTGTCGAGTTCAGCAGATTACAGCTGGCCAGAGTATCGGCTGGGTTATGCCGCGCTGCATTGCCGGGCATGCGGCAGCTATCCCCCGCTTTTTAATGGGGAACAATTCCGTAGCTGGTTATCGGCCTGTTTAGCGCAGTTCGCGACCAATAGCGGAATTTTTTGCCCGAATTGTTACCAGCGAGAAACGATACGTTATGGCCGAAATCCCCAGGGCAGCCAGCGTGTTCAGTGCCGGGCGTGCAAAAAAGTCTGGACGCCAAAGCAGCAACCGCTCGTCGCCATCCAACCGCCCGAACAAATCGCGACGGTTCCGTTGATCGTACCGTTTCAGGGTGCCAGTGCCGATCAGCAACTCTATGTATTGCTCAGCTTTGATGCTATTCGTGGCAATATTCTGCATATTTCCAGCAATTTCACACCTCATCCTGCCGGGGCTTCATTGCGCTACCGCTGGCGCGGCATCGGCGAGGCAGCTGCAACACATGACGATATTGTTGAGGGAGTAAGCCAACGAGAAAGTCAGTTTTTACGCCGCAGCCAGTTTGATGAAATCCAGTACGGTAGCGCGATGCTCAAACGTAACGCCAGCGGCGCGATTTTACGCCCGGTCATTACCGCGCATGGGCATTTCCGCGTCCTGAGCCATCTCTGGCCTGCAGTTAAAACGCACATCATCGCTCACGAGTGCTTTCTGCGCGGCGCAGTGATTACCGCATGGGCGGAACAATTTCGCGAACATCACGCCTCGCTGTGGTTTGTGGATGAAGAAATCAGTGACGATCAACACACCAGACCCTGGCAGTTACTGGGCAAAAGTTATCAGGGATGGTGGCAAAACCAGTGGCAAATTTGGCAACAAGGCGACACGCGTAAAATGGTGTGTTTGTTAACGGAGGGTCAGGTTGAAAAAGGCGCATCAATAACCCTGGCGGCAAGCCATCATTTTCTCACCTGGTTGCAGCAACAGACGGAATTTCGGGATAGCGCCCGTTACTCGGCCCATTCGGTGTTGCAGACGATAAAGATGCTGACAGAGCAATACAACGCCCTGATCACCCAGCGCGATTTGCCCGGTGGCGCTGCCGCTTACCGGGCCTACGGTTCGTGTCATATGTAGGCCGGATAAGCGTAAGCGCCATCCGGCAACGCAAACTACAGCAGCTGCGCCAGACGATTAATATCCGACTGAATCGCACCGGCGGTCACATCACGACCTGCGCCCGGCCCGCGGATCACCAGCGGGTTATCGCGATACCAGCGGCTTTCAATGGCGAACACATTATCGCACGGCAACAGCGCTGCCAGCGGGTGTTCAGCACGGACCGCTTCAACACCCACACGCGCTTTACCATTGGCGTCAAAACGCGCCACGTAGCGCAATACCAGCCCCATTTCACGTGCAGCTTCCAGACGTTGCACCATCTGTTCGTTCAACTCATCGCCATTTTCAAAGAAATGGTCAATGGAGCCTTCTTCACAGTGCGCAGGCACCAGCGACTCAACGCGAACCTGGTCCGGCTCAATATCGTAACCTGCTTCACGCGCCAGGATCACCAGCTTACGCATAACATCTTTGCCAGAAAGATCGACGCGCGGGTCCGGTTCAGTTAGCCCTTGCTGCCAGGCTTGATCCACCAGTTCGGTGAACGGGACCGTGCCATCAAATTGCAGAAACAGCCAGGATAACGTGCCGGAGAAGATCCCGCTGATCGACAAAATCGTATCACCGCTATCAATCAGATCGCGCACAGTATGGTTGATCGGCAAACCTGCCCCCACGGTGGCGTTATACAGCCAGTGGCGGCCGGTTTTTTCGAACGCATCATGAATTTGGCGATACTTATCACTGGTACTCGCCCCCGCCAGTTTATTGGCGCTAATGACATGGAAACCATGGCTGGCGAAGTCCAGATACTGATCGGCCAATTGTTCACTGGCCGTCACATCCAGCACCACTAAATCATCATACGGGTGGGCGCGCATCCACAGGAATAGCGCCTCTTCATCCTGCTCTACCGCTTCGTCGTCGAAGAAGGCCAGAGCACGGCTGGCATCCAGCCCTTCATAGTTCAGCAGGCTACGGCGGCTATCCACCACGCCTGCCAGCACGAATTCAAACCCGGTACGTGCGGAAAGCGTTGTTTGTTCGCGGGCGAACAGTTCCAGCCAGCGTGAACCAATATTCCCTTTACCGAACAGCACCAGACCGATACGTTTTTCTGCACGGAAAATAGACTGATGCAGGCCCTGAATCAGGCTTTCGGTCGGGCCGGTACGCAGTACCGCAACCAGACTGATCCCCTCTTCCGACTGCCAGGTAAACTCGACTGGCTGGCCTTTTAACTGCTGCCAGAAACGGTGGCAATGCAGTGGATTGCGCGTTACGCCAGCCCCAACCATCGCCACCAGCGCCAGCCCCTGGCGCAGACGCAGCTCGCCCGGCAGGCCAGCTTCATCAAGAATTTTCAGTGCGCCATCAGCCACTTCGGAGGTATAGCAAAATTGCAGCAGCTGACGGTCCGGATGCACGCCAACCGCCAGCGGACGCACCTGCGTGCGTTTTAAAATCTGGTCGATATCTTTGTAAGCCAGCTTAAAGTCCTGGCCAGTGGGAACCTGAAACTCAATCAGACAGACGTCGTCATGGCTGGTCACAATGCGCGCCCCGGTACCAGAAGCCAGTACACGCTCAATCCGCGTTGACCCCTGATCCGGCGTGTAACTGCAGCGCAGCTGGAGGTCGATATCGCTACCCGAAACCGGCTGTAAGGTGCGGGCATGCAAAACCGGAGCCGCAAGACGCGCCAGCTCGCTGGCTTCATCAAGACGCAGCAGCGGCAGCAGGCAGGCATCTTTGACTTTACGCGGGTCCGCACTATAAACCCCGGCGACATCGCTCCAGATAGTCACGCGGGAAACGCCTGCCAACGCACCCACCTGCGTAGCTGAATAGTCAGAGCCGTTACGCCCCAGCAGCACCGTTTCACCCGCATTGCTACGGCTGATAAACCCGGTAACCACCAGGCGCTTGCCTGGATGTTGAGCCAGCAGTTGTTGCAGCAACGGATAAGACAGACCTTCATCCACCTGCGGCTGGGCACCGCGTTCAGCACGTAAAAACTCACGCGCATCCAGCCAGGCAGACTCCAGTCCCTGCTGGTTAAGGACAGCAGACATCAAACGCGCCGACCACACTTCACCATGCCCCACCACTTCGGCATAGACGGCTTCATTCACACCACTGTCGAGCAATGCCGCCAGACGCTCCAGGTCGTGAATAAACGCACCGATTAGCCCATCAGCCACGTCTGGTGGTAACAGGCCGCTAATCAGCTCACTTTGATAACGGCGTAACGCCTGCTGAACCTGATGCGCAGAAAGACGATCGGTCTGGCTTAACTTAAGCCAGCTAATCAACTGGTTAGTGGTACTGCCCGCGGCGGAAACAACCATCATGTCGTCAGGCTGCGAGTACTCCGCCATAATACCTGCGACACGCAAATAACATTTCACGTCTGCCAGACTACTACCACCAAATTTGTGCAGTTGACGACCCTTCGCCCCTGCCTGCGCAATCACACTCATGTTTACCCCTTGTTTGCAGCCCGGAAGCCATTTTCCAGGTCGGCAATTAAATCTTCGCCATCTTCAATACCGGTGGAGATACGCAGTAGCGTTTCAGAAATTCCGGCAGCAGCACGCGCTTCTGGCGCCATACCCGCGTGTGTCATGGTCGCGGCGTGGGAGATCAGACTTTCAACGCCCCCTAATGATTCCGCCAACGTAAACAATGACAACCCGCTCAGGAAGCGACGCAATGTTTGCTCGTCGCCATCCAGTTCAAAACTCAACATCGCGCCAAACCCTTTTTGTTGACGCGCGGCAATCTCATGCCCCTGATTATCCGGCAGTGACGGATGATACAGTTTCTTCACCAACGGCTGGGTTTGCAGGTAGTCCACAATAGCCTGAGCGTTACGTTGTGCCACTTCCATACGCGGCGACAGAGTACGCAGGCCACGCAACAGCAGATAGCTATCAAATGCGCCGCCGGTTACACCAATATTATTCGCCCACCATGCCAGCTCAGTGACCGTCTCCGGATCTTTCGCTATCACCACGCCAGCCACCACATCCGAGTGACCGTTTAAATATTTCGTGCATGAATGCAACACCAGATCGGCGCCCAATGCCAGTGGATTTTGCAGTGCAGGGCTTAAAAAAGTGTTGTCGACAACGCTCACCGCACCCGCCTCACGCGCCAGTTGGCAGATTTTTGCAATATCCACCACACGCAGCAACGGATTGCTTGGACTTTCGATCAGTACCAGCTTTGGTTTTTCCGCCAACGCCGCTTTCAGCGCCTGCTCATCACCCTGATCGACAAACAGCACGCGATAGCAGCCACGTTTTGCCAGACTGTCAAACAGGCGATAGCTACCACCGTAACAGTCGTGCGGTGCGACCAGCAGATCGCCAGGCTTCAGGAACACCGTCGTCACCAGATGAATCGCCGACATGCCGGTATTGGTCAGCACTGCACCAGCGCCACCTTCCAGCTCCGCCAGCGCACGCTGAACCACATCACGCGTCGGGTTGCCACGGCGTGAATAGTCATGAGCGCGCGGCTCATTAAAACCGGTGAAATTATAGGTACTGGAGAGGTGAATCGGTGGGACAACGCAACCGTACTGCTCGTCGTCATTTAATCCGCTACGCACTGCAATGGTGGCCTGTTTACGCGTCATATTGAGGAGATCCTGGCTGAGTCGGTGAAAAGTCAGACACCAGAGTAATCATTGTTACAATAGCCGTCAATACATCTGGACATCTAAACTTCTTTGCGTATAGATTGAGCAAACAGGAAATAGCCGTTAAAATTATATGCATTAGCGTACATTTGCGTCGGCTAACTTCGTGTCAGGGCCGCGCCACTACGATAAACTACGCGCAATTATGGTCCGGGCTCAGGTTCTGGCCTCAATATTAATGACGAAGAGGATTAAGTATCTCATGGCTGAATGGAGCGGCGAATATATCAGCCCATACGCTGAGCACGGTAAGAAGAGTGAGCAAGTCAAAAAAATTACGGTTTCCATTCCTCTGAAGGTGTTAAAAATCCTTACCGATGAACGCACGCGTCGTCAGGTGAATAACCTGCGCCACGCCACCAACAGCGAGTTGCTGTGTGAAGCGTTTCTGCACGCCTTTACCGGGCAACCGTTGCCAAACGACGAGGATCTGCGTAAAGAGCGCAGTGATGAAATCCCGGAAGAAGCGAAGATCATCATGCGTGAACTGGGGATCGACCCGGAAACGTGGGAGTACTGATCGGCTGACGGTTAGAAAAATGAGAAAAGGCGGGATAACCCCGCCGTTTCTCACAACATTATTTTCTAATACCATTGATTTTATTCAATGTTTCTTCCATTTTGAGCGTTTCTTTGCGGTTCAATGGATAGAGATAAATCAGTATGACTGCCGCCAAAAACAGACATAAGGCCGGCAAGAGATTTGCCATCGTATAAATATTTTCCTGCACGATGCTGGTTTGCACAGCGCCGCCCGTTGACGAAGATTGATAACCAATGATGGCCAGCATAAAGCCACCAATCGCCCCTGCGCACGCCTGACCCACCTTGCGGGCAAAGAAGTTCACGCCGTAAACCGTACCATCCTCACGATCGCCGGTGACATACTGATGATAATCACAAACATCGGTCATAAACGCCCAAATCATCAGGTTGAATAACCCTGCCCCCAGCGTCGCCAGGAACAGGAAAACCAAATAGACTTTCGCGTCCGTAATATGGATGAAGTACATAATCAGATACATCGCCACCGCAAAGAGCAATGCGCCGACGCTGGCCTCTTTTTTACCAAACCGCTTCGTCAGCCAGGATGCCGAGGGAGCCAGCAAAACCAGAGAGCCGAAGGTAAACAGCAACGCCACGGACATGGCCTCTTTGTTGTGGAAGTAGTCATTAAACAGGTAAGTCATGTTGGTACCTGACAACCCCTGGTTAATCACAATCAGCAGATCCACCACAACTAAAACGATCAGTGCTTTATTGCGTAACAATCCCTTCAGCAGCACCGATACGGGCATGCTCTCTTTTCTCTCCACGCGCACACGTTCTGTTGTTAACTGACAGGTCAACGTTAAAAAGATAAAGCCCAGTACGGCACAACCAATAGCAATCCAGAAGAAGTGTTGCCCGGAAATCACCTGGCTTCCGTCCACCAGGGTGGTGTACATCAGAATCGGGATAAAAAAGCCGGTTGCGCCGCCGCCGATGGCGGAACCCACGCTTCGCCAGGTTGACAGTGACACTCGGTCTTCCGGATTCGAGCTAATCGCCGCAGACATGGCGCCATACGGAATGCTGACTGTCGATAACAGTGAACCGTAAACAAAATAGGAGCAGCAGATATAGATAATTTTCGCCGTATAAGAAAAATCATTCACAAACGGCAGAAACAGGACCACCGCAACGATACAGAATGGATACTTCATGCGACGCACCCAGGGGTTGAAACGTCCATGTGCCGTCAGTTTAGACGTATCGCATAAGCGACCTACGCCAACATCGACAAACGCATCAAAGAGTTTGGTCACAAAATAGAGCGAGCCGACAATGACACCAGAAATGCCGAGGACGTTCGTGTAATAAATCATTAAAAAACTATTTACCAGACCAAGAATAAAACAGGTTCCCAGGTCACCACACAAATAACCAATCTTATCTCTGAATCCGAAAGGTCTGACGACAATACTTTGATTGCTTCCACTCACCGTTCCATCATTAGACATGATGTCAACTCCTTAGACATATTATTCACGCAAACTATGCGTATATCCTGGTGCTCAACGTAATAAACCAATACGAAGAGTATTAACAATCAAAAGTTATAACCGAGACCGACACGATAGCGTGTCTGACGATCGTCAGTCGTGGTGGTGTCATAACCCGAGGAGACGTTACCAATCTCAATAAATGGAACCCAGGAATCTATTTTATAAGCAACACGGAAGTTATATTCATAATCGTCTTTTCTGTTGTTGTATAAATCTTCGCTGTCAGCAATTTTATAAATGCCGTTTAGTTCAAACATCCAATTATTGACGTTATAGCCAAGCCACGCTTCAGGACGGTAAACCATACGGTCATCTTTACCATCGGCGTTTCTGCGCATATACTCCTGGCGATAGCGGAATGCCGTCCACCAGCTGTCATTGATATTATATTGCACACGAATATAAGGCTTATAGATCGTGATGTTATCGCCCGTTTCAACCGCAATACCCGGCTGCCAGATAAGGTCCTGCCAGGTAAACTGGTAACTTGCCGTATACTCGTTACCGTTACTTTCCATATTATTCCAAGCATCATTCGATTGCGTATCTTCAGAACGTGAAATGGCCTCTACCGCCACACCAAAACCTGTAGCAAAACGATGCGACATATAAACACGATCGTAATTTCGCCCGTCATCATAATATTCATGACGATAATCGACATAACCCGCCTGCGCGGCCGCAGATAGTAATGGAATAAGTAACAAGGTAGATTTAAATTTCATGACAATCCCTTTTCACACTAAATAAATAAAATTCACCATCACATTCCTGAATGTGAACAGGAAAGTAATAGAGACGTAAGGATAATTTTATATTTCCGCGAAAGTGTATTTTAGAAAGAGGGGATAAACCTTTGAAATTTTGCCAGGAATTGTCATGAGTGGCAAAGAACGGAAGATAAAAATGACGAAGATCACCAGTGGGAATATTTTATCATAAAAAATAAAAACACTGCTTCATTTATTAAATATGAAATATTATTCAAT
>NZ_JANEWM010000005.1:0-138753 GCF_028069825.1 Citrobacter sp. Igbk 14 | reverse complement strand
TGATTAACACTGTGTTATTAATAATTAATCTTAAAGGATTAAGTTCATGAACAAAAAAATGAAAACAATGGTTTTCGCTTCATTATTGATATCCACTTCTGCATTAGCCGATACCGCAAGCGATGGCACCGTCCACATCACAGGGACAATTCTGCAAAACGCCTGTACTGTCAAGACCAGCTCTATTGACGTCACGCTGAAAGACCAGTTTGCCTCCGTTTTTACTGCTGCCGGGCAAACGCAAAGTAATGAAGCCTTCACCATCGATCTGGAAAACTGCGATTCATCAATCTACGAAAATATCCAAACCCGTTTTGAAGGTACGCAGGACCCGTATGACACCAGCGTACTGGCAAACACGGGTGATGCAACCGGTGTAGGCGTGCAAATTCTGGATAGTGCCAATACTGCGCTGGCGTTGAATGATGAATCAGCATGGTCAACGAAATCTACGCTCACCAGCGGCCAGACCGAAATTTCCATGCCATTCTCTGCCCAGTTTATCTCAACCAGCGACACCGTAACGGCGGGTAGCGTTGACGCGACTGCAACCTTCTACCTGCAATACAACTAATCCATAGCGGCCAACGCGGGTTGGCCCTTTTGTTTGTTGAGGTCATGATGAATCCTTTGACGAAGGCAGTTCTTGCTGTCAGCCTTTTCGCCTGTCCTTTTGCTCATGCTGCAGGAATCAACATTGGTGCCACGCGCGTTATTTTTAACGGCGATGCAAAAGATGAGTCAATATCAATAAGCAATAATGACAACGTCCCATACTTAATTCAATCGTGGGTACAGTCAATTAGTGAAACGGGTAAAACAGGTGATGCACCTTTTATGGTAACCCCTCCACTATTTCGACTTGATGGTGGTAAAAGAAATGTTTTACGTGTTATTCGCACAGGTGGAAATATACCCGAAGACAGAGAGTCCCTTTATTGGTTAGATATCAAGTCCATTCCCGGAACTAATCCGGATGATAAAGGCAACAAACTTAAAATTGCGATTAAAGCGGAATTTAAACTGATTTACCGCCCCACGTCATTAAAGCAAACACCCGAAAAAGTGACCAACCAGCTGCAGTGGTCAAGAAGCGGCAGCATATTAACGGTCCGCAACCCAACGCCCTACTACATGAATTTCGGCGAAATAGCGGTCGGTGGCAGCAAACTGAAAGCACCGCGCTATGCACCGCCGTTTGGTAGCGCGCAGTACACATTGCAGTCGGGGGCGAGTGGTGTCATCACCTGGTCAATTATTAATGACTTTGGGGGGACCGGACCAATACATAAACAAGAGCAGTAAAAACACGGCCAAGGATGATTTATGGGCACGAGGAATGGACAATCTGTGCAGTTTTATCTCTCACGCAGTGCTCTTATGGTTGCGCTTCACTGCGCGCTGACGCATCAGGTTTGGGCCAGGGACTACTTCGATCCGGCATTTATTGAAAACCGCGGATCGCAACAGATCACAGCGGCAGATCTCTCCGTATTTGCCACTGACCAAAGCCAGCTACCGGGTACTTATTACACCGATATTTTAATCAACAAGACATCACTGGGTTCGCGAAACGTTGATTATCAACAGGTCACTCTACCCGATGGCCGCCAGGTATTACAGGCTTGTTTACTCACAGCGGAATTAAAAAGCGCAGGAGTAAAGACTGAACTTTTTCCCGCGTTGAACACCGCCAGGGGATGCGCCGATCTTTCACTGATCCCAGGTGCCAGCCAGCAGTTTGATTTTCAGGCACAGCAACTGTTTATTAGCATCCCGCAAATGTACATTGCCAGTAGCGCCCGAGGATACGTGCCGCCGGAAAAGTGGCAGGAGGGAATCCCAGCCCTGTTGCTCAACTACAGTTTCAGCGGTTATCAGACCTTCGGAAAAAATCGCGATGTGGCGGATACCGACTCGCAATATCTGGCACTTCAGCCGGGTATTAATGTTGGACCATGGCGTTTTCGTAACTATACCAACTGGAACGCCAACACCAGCGATGGCAACACGCAGCAGAGCTGGAATACCGTATACAATTATCTTCAGCGCGACATTATTGCGCTGAAGAGTCAACTCACCCTCGGCGACAGCAACACGCCCACGGACATCTTCGACAGCCTTGCCTTTCGCGGTATACAGCTAGCATCAGACGATCAAATGCAACCGGACAGCCTACGTGGTTACGCGCCGACAATTCGCGGCATTGCCCGTTCGAACGCGCAGGTCACCGTGCGACAAAATGGCCGGGTTGCTTACCAGACCGCCGTCCCGCCTGGCGAGTTCGAAATTAACGACATGTTCCCCACCGGCAGCAACGGCGACTACGACGTGACGGTCAAGGAAGCCGACGGCAGTGAACAACACTTTATTGTCCCCTACGCTTCACTGCCTATTCTGCAACGAACCGGGCACGCCAAATATAGCGTAACGGCAGGGAAGTACCGGGACGGCAACAACCACACCGGCGATAGCTTCACCCAGGCAACCCTGCTCTATGGCCTTCCCTGGGGGATCACACTCTATGGCGGCGGACAGGTTGCCGGGAACACATACCAATCTGCCGCACTGGGGATCGGGCAGAATATGCAGATGCTCGGCGCTATCTCGCTGGACGGAACCTGGTCACATGCCCGGTTTGATGATGGTCACAAAGAAACTGGTCAATCCTGGCGCGTCCGCTATAGCAAAGGGGTAGTCAGTACAGGGACCACGCTTTCACTTGCCGGGTATCGCTACGCCAGCGAACACTACAACTCGCTTGAAGAAGTGCTGGACCCAGACGAGAGCTTCAACGATTACTATGGCAAGCGCCATAATCGTTTTGAAAGCTCATTAAATCAGCAACTTGGTGGAAAACTTGGGTCCTTCACACTGAGCTGGATAAAAGAAAACTATTGGCGCAGTGAACGTAAAATGGAATCACTGGGCGCAAGCTATAACAACCGTTTTGGCGCGGTGAGTTATACCCTGGGTTACAGCTATAACCGCAATACCTATCAGTCCAGCGCAACAGATAACGATCGGTATTATCAAAACGATCAACTGTTCACGCTCTCGGTAAGCGTACCTTTCGCGCTGCTCGATTCGCGCATGTACGCTAACTATATGCTCAGCACCCGTAAGCATGACGCTACCGTTAACAGCACCAGCCTGAGCGGTACTGCCCTTCGCGACGATAACCTGAACTGGTCCATACAGCAAAGCCACAGCACTACCGGCGGCGACTCCGGCGGGTTAAGCGCCAGCTATAAAGGAACGTATGCCAACGTGAACGCCGGTTATAGCCAGTCTCCCGACTCCCGGCAAGTCAGCTACGGTATTAGCGGCGGCATGTTGGCCCACGAAAATGGGCTAACGCTGAGCCAACCGATTACCGGAGCGGCCGTGCTCATCAAAGCGCCCGGCGCGTCTAATGTCTCGGTCGTCAACCAGACTGGCGTTACGACCGACTTCCGCGGATATACAGTGATCCCGAACGTCACGCCTTACTACCGCTACGATATCGCGCTGGACAGCAGCACTTTTGCAGACAACGTTGATATCCCCATGAATAACCAGACCGTCTACCCGACACGTAATGCCATCGTGCGTGCTGATTACGATGCGCGCAAAGGCTACCGGGCACTTATCACGCTTCTGCGCGCGAACGCAAGCGCGGTGCCCTTTGGCGCGACAGTCAGCCTTACGCAACAAAACGAGAGTCTGGCCAATATTGTCGCTGATAAGGGACAGGTGTTCTTGAGCGGGCTGCCAGAGGAAGGCGTGCTTGTCGTGAGATGGGGAAACAGTGCGAATGAAACCTGCCGCGCCAGCTACCACCTCGACCCGCAAAAAAATCTCAATGGCATTGTGACAAGCCAGGCTCAGTGCCAATAAAGGAATACGATGAACCTGAAAGAATTGAAGTATTGTGCACTACTGTTAGTCGCGCTTTCCGGATGCGCCAAGGCCGAAGACTTTGGCAACGGTACAGGATGGTGCGAATCGACAAGCGGCACCCGAAATTATCCGTTTGATGTCAATCAGACGATCGACAGCACAGACAACAACCAGCGGGGGACGATTATTGAATCGAATTGGTCCGGCAGCGGTACCTACAACGCCGTATGTGATTGCGATAATACTGATTATCGGGGCTATAACTACTTTACCGCCACAACCGGCGACCTGACGCAAAAAGGCACCTACAGTGAGAACCGCTACTACGGCTATATGTATTATTACGTACTGGTCGCGGGAAAGCTGGAGATCGGCTCTGAAACCTACATTGCTGGCAAACTCGGGCAATTTGTCCCCGTGCCTTTTTCCGCCGTCAGCAACCTTGACGCAACAGGAGGTGGCTGCACTGGGGCAGATATGAGGGCGATGACAGCAGGAAACCGCGGCAGGGTCAGGATCTACATTACCCATCCGTTGGTCGGTGAGATAATCATCCCAGAAACCACCATCGTGAACCTGTATCTATCAAAATCCGCTACCAGCGGCGGCGATAACGTACCGCCAGGCGTGCCGCCGGTCGCGCGCGTCACGCTCTCTGGCACGATCACCGTTCCTCAGTCTTGCTCTATAAACGCCGGACAGATTATCGAAGTGAAACTACCGGATATTCAGGGAAAAGATATCCGCAACCTTGGCGACAGCCCGCAGGAATCTCATGTCACCACCCGCGTCAACTTAACCTGCAGCAACGTTGCCAATGGCACCAATCTCTCGCTGTCATTAGCAGGCACTAACGATCCGCATAACAACGACTATTTGCAAACCGATAATGAGAATATTGGAATTCGTATTTCTGACAAAGAGGACAATACCATCGTGCCGAACGGCAGCACGGAATTGCCCGTCGATGATTATCAGGATGGCAGTGGCAGTTCGACATTTACCACCGCTCCGGTAAATACCACCGGCAAAACGCCACATACCGGACAATATCAGGCAACAGCCACACTGGAAGTACAAATTCGCTAAAAAAAGGCGACTCACGTCGCCTTTTAACATTTAGTTGCGCAGCCCGCGCCCGCGCTGAATCAGATACCAGCACAGTAAATAAAATGCGGCGATAAACACCACCAGCACACCGAAGGTCGTCACCAGCGGCACATCGTGAATGCCGAGGAAGCCGTAGCGGAATCCGCTAATCATGTAGACAATCGGGTTCAGGTGCGACAGTCCCTGCCAGAATGGCGGCAGCAGCGTTAACGAATAGAAAACGCCCCCCAGATAGGTCAGCGGCGTTAACACGAAGGTCGGGATCAGACTGATATCGTCAAAGGTTTTGGCAAAAACCGCGTTCAGCAAGCCCGCCAGCGAAAACAGCACCGCCGTTAGCACCAGCGTCAGCGCCACGAAGACCCAGGAGTGCACCTGGAACGGAACAAAGAACAGAGAGATAGCTGTGACCAGTATGCCCACACACAGACCGCGAGCCACACCACCGCCGACAAAACCGGCGATGATAACGTGCGTCGGTACCGGTGCAACCAACAGTTCTTCAATGTTGCGCTGAAACTTGGCGCTAAAAAATGACGACGCCACGTTGGCGTACGAGTTGGTAATCACCGCCATCATGATAAGCCCCGGCACGATAAACTGCATGTAGCTAAAGCCGTGCATTTCACCGATCCGTGAGCCAATCAAATTACCAAAGATAATAAAATAGAGCGTCATGGTGATAACGGGCGGTACCAGGGTTTGCACCCAGATACGCATAAAGCGGTGGATCTCTTTCGCCCAGATGCTTTTCAGCGCGACCCAGTAGAGCTGCATCATGCGCGATCTCCTTGTTTTTCATGAACCAGAGAAACAAACAGCTCTTCCAGTCGGTTCGCCTTGTTCCGCATACTCAATACCTGAATACCCTGAGCGCTCAGCTGCGAGAACACGCTGTTCACCCCCTGCTCGCGCAGAACTTCAACTTCCAGCGTTGAGGTATCAACCAGACGGTATTGATAGCCTTCCAGCTTAGGTAGCGGACTTTTCGCCGCCAGATCGAGAATAAACGTCTCAGATTTGAGCTTGGAGAGCAGATTCTTCATCGAGGTATTTTCTACCAGCTCACCATGCTGAATAATGCCGATGTTCCGACACAGCATTTCCGCTTCTTCGAGGTAGTGGGTGGTTAGAATAATCGTCGTACCTTTATCGTTTAAATCCTTCAAAAAGCCCCACATTGAGCGGCGTAATTCAATATCAACACCGGCAGTAGGTTCATCGAGGATAAGCAACTTTGGCTCATGCATCAGCGCGCGGGCAATCATCAGGCGGCGCTTCATCCCGCCGGACAGCATACGCGCACGCTCGTTGCGTTTTTCCCACAGGTCGAGCTGTTTTAGATAAATTTCACTGCGCTTAACCGCCTCTTTATGCTCAACGCCGTAATAACCCGCCTGATTCACCACGATCTGTTGCACGGTTTCAAACGGGTTAAAGTTGAACTCCTGCGGCACCAGCCCAAGCTGGCGCTTGGCATTAACCGTATCTTTATCAAGATCGAACCCGAAGACGCTAACCCGACCGGAGGTTTTATTCACCAGCGAGCTGATAATGCCGATGGTAGTGGACTTTCCCGCGCCATTGGGACCTAGCAGCGCATAGAAATCACCCGCTTCGACTTGCAAATCTATGCCACGCAACGCCTGAACGCCACCGGGATAGGTTTTTTTAAGTTTTTGAAGTTCCAGAGCAATGGTCATGGTTTTTTACTTACCTTACGTTCTGACATTTTATATATAGTTTAAATAATGCTGGAGTTACCCTATATTAGCCCATCGAATTTATCTGGCTTCGGGTTGTACAACTCCATGAAAGACATAGATACACTTATCAGCAACAATGCACTATGGTCAAAGATGCTGGTAGAAGAGGATCCCGGATTTTTTGAAACGCTGACACATGCACAAAATCCGCGTTTTCTATGGATTGGATGTTCCGACAGTCGCGTTCCCGCTGAACGTTTAACCGGTCTTGAACCGGGTGAACTGTTTGTTCACCGTAATGTTGCTAATCTGGTTATTCACACCGACCTGAACTGTCTCTCAGTGGTTCAGTATGCGGTGGATGTGCTGGAAGTGGAACACATTATTATTTGTGGCCACTATGGATGCGGCGGTGTCCAGGCAGCCATTGAAAATAAAGAACAGGGGCTGATTGATAACTGGTTGCTGCATATCCGCGATATCTGGTTTAAACACAGCTCACTGCTGGGTGAAATGCCGCAGGAACGTCGCATGGACACCCTGTGCGAACTGAATGTTATGGAGCAGGTCTATAACCTGGGCCATTCGACAATCATGCGTTCAGCCTGGAAACGCGGTCAGAAAGTGACGATTCACGGATGGGCTTACGGTATTCATGATGGTCTTCTGCGCGATCTGGACGTCACGGCCACCAGCCGCGAAACGCTGGAACAACGCTACCGACAGGGGTTGTCGAACCTCAGCCAGAAGCACAGCAACCATAAGTAAGGCGATACTGCCGGGTGGCAGTTACGCCTTATCAGGCCTACAAATCAGCGCTGTAGGCCTGATAAGCGAAGCGCCATCAGGCGCTCCAGTCCATTACTCGTCCAGCAACACCACTTTGCCAACATACGGCAGATGGCGATAACGTTGTGCATAGTCAATGCCGTAGCCAACAACGAACTCATCTGGAATGGAGAAACCGATAAACTCGACCGGTACATTCACTTCACGGCGAGAAGGTTTATCCAGCAACGTACAAATCGCCAGAGATTTAGGTTCACGCAGACTCAGGATTTCACGCACTTTAGACAGCGTGTTGCCGGAGTCGATGATGTCTTCAACAATCAGCACGTCTTTGCCACGAATGTCTTCATCCAGGTCTTTGAGGATTTTAACATCACGTGTGGTGGACATTCCGCTGCCGTAGCTGGAGGCGGTCATGAAATCGACTTCGTGGGAGACATGCACTTCGCGGCACAGGTCAGCCATAAACATAAATGAACCGCGTAACAGGCCTACCAGCACCATATCACTGCCGCTGTCCTTGTAACGCTCGTTAATCTGACGCCCCAATTCGGCAATACGCGCTTTGATCTCCGCTTCCGGGATCATGACTTCTACAGTATGTTTCATAAAAGAAATAACTCACTGATTTTTATCAGTTAACACATCATGCAAATCGAAAGAAAGCGCTTACCTTGATACACCGACAGAGAGGCGGTGGCTCGCACTAACCACAAAACTTGCGACAGCATACAAACAATTCAGTGGGTGAAGTATACCAGCAAAGAGACCGCATTCCTCTGATAGTTAGTAAGAGAACCTGCGCACGCATTTTAACGCGCTCTAAATACATAAAAGCCGGGCAACGAACCCGGCTTTTAGCGTGAACAAAATCGGACTTTTTCAGGTCAGAACGTTTCCCAATGTTGATCCTGGGTAGTAGAGACAACGCGATCCTGGCGCGGAGCGTCCTGCGATGGTTTTCGTGCCCCGCTTACCGCCTTCTCACGGGTAATGCGAAATACCGCAACAGCCTGCCGCAACTGCTCGGCCTGTTGCTCCAGTGAGGCCGCCGCCGCCGCAGACTCCTCCACCAGCGCGGCGTTTTGCTGGGTAACGCTGTCCATCTGCGAAACCGCGAGGCTAACCTGTTCAATCCCCCGACTCTGCTCTTCAGAAGCAGACGCAATTTCGCCCATGATATCGGTCACACGGGTCACCGCCGCGACAATTTCAGCCATGGTTTTACCGGCATCCGAAACCTGCTGCGATCCCATGCCGACACAGTGAGTTGAATTATCAATCAGCGCTTTGATCTCTTTTGCTGCCTGGGCACTACGGCTTGCCAGAGTCCGTACCTCACCGGCTACAACCGCAAATCCGCGCCCCTGTTCTCCTGCTCTGGCCGCTTCTACTGCGGCGTTCAGCGCCAGAATGTTGGTCTGGAATGCAATACTGTCGATAACGTTCGTGATCTGCGCGATTTGCTGCGAGCTGTCCGCTATTTCACTCATTGTATGAACAACGGTATCAACAACACGCCCCCCGCGAGCGGCAGTATCAGAGGCGTTTTTCGCCAATTGGGTTGCCTGTTTCGCATTGTCCGTATTCTGCTTCACTGTCGCAGTCAACTGCTCCATGCTGGCGGCAGTTTCCTCAAGCGAGGCCGCCTGCTGCTCAGTGCGCGAAGAAAGGTCGTTATTACCCGAGGAAATTTCAGCGGCCCCGGTATGAATTGACTCCGAGCTATTACGTACGGCAGTGACTGTCGAAATCAGCGACTGTTGCATCTCTTCCAACCCCATCGCCAGTCGGCCCATTTCGTTGCGACCTTCAACATTAAGCTTATGGGTTAAATCTCCACCGGTAATGACGCGAATATGCTCCATAATCTGCGCCAGCGGCTTCAGCAGGATGTGTTGCAACCCGCTCCAGATCATGCCCAGAACGATCAGCACAACCAGAACGATGCCTCCCAGCGTCCACTGCATACGGGAAAAACTGAGCTGATTCTCCGCAGCAGCGTGCTGCAGCAGCGCATTATTCTCGTTTCGCCAGTGGTCATAGCTCGCTTCCATTTCATCCTGCGCTTTCTGGGCATCAAGATCGCCATAAGCCTGATAGTTATTCGCTCGCAGATACTCAATCGATAATTTCATCACTTCGTGCATCTGGCGATATTGCTTTTCCATTTCACTGGCGATCTGCGGATCTTGCCCTGTAACCTGTGGTAATCCCTGATACCGGGCGAAATAACCTTCAGCCTTCTTCATTGAATCACTGGCGGTATTGAGCAGCGTGTTGATCGCGGCTAAAGAAGCAGGATCGCTCTGATTTTTTAAAAAGCGGATGGCGACGCGTGTCACCGTAACACGGGTTTTAATCAACGTATTGACGCTGTCACTCAGATTTTCTTGCTGAGCGTTGAGGGTGCCTGAGTTCTGGAAATTCTGCCTATCATTGTTTACCGCAGAATAAAACAGGCTTCCCGTAACGGCCTGCAGTAAACAGAAAATGGCGAGAACCAGCAGGATACCGGTAATAACACGAATATTTTTAATCACGTTTTTTCATCCATTGAACTCACATTGGGTACATGATGATTATCGGCCCCAAAGGCGATTACTTTATGTTCAATGGCAGAATATGCAGGGGATGCGCCATACCCGGCCGACAAGAAATATCCTGTAGGCCGGGTAAGCGAAGAGACGTCGTTGTTTAAACCGTAAAACCGAGCATCATGCCGGTGTCTTCGTGCTCCAGCAGATGGCAGTGCGCCATATAGGCATGTTCTTTCGGCGCGTCGTGGTCAAACTTCACCAGCACCTCACTGACGCCACCTTCAACACGCACGGTGTCCTTCCAGCCTGCGCGATGCGTGGCCGGCGCTTTGCCATTCTCAGAGAGGATGCGGAACTGCGTGCCGTGAATATGGAACGGATGCAGCATCATGTCACCCTGACCGGAAATGACCCAGCGTTCATGCTGGCCTTTCGCCGCGGCAAACATCGGTTTATTCATATCAAAGGGCAGGCCATTAATCCGATTGGCGTTATGGAAATCAAACGACCCGCCATGTTTCATATTGCTCATATCACCCTGTTTCATGCTGCCCATATTGCCGTGATTCATATTGCCGTGGCTCATGTTACCGTGACTCATGTTGCTGCTGTTCATATGGCCCATCATTTGCCCGTGATCCATCCCGGCCATCGCCTGATCGCCATACTTTTGCATCAGCATCTGCATGCCCATCATGTCGAGCATCGGGTCCATCGACAATTGCAGTTTACGCACCGTCAGTCCATCCAGAGAAGGCAGCGCTGGCAGGGTGGTCAGCGTATCCGGCAGCGTCCCGGAAGCGGTAATAAGCAGCGGTTGAATACGCATCACCGGATGTGGTTTATCAAATGGCGCGATCGCCATCCCCATCTGGCTCACCGGCAGAGTGACCAAATCAAAGGCTTTTCCGTCGCTCACATCCACCAATACTTCAAAACGCTCACCCATCAGCATCGGCAGTTCGGTCACTTTTACCGGCTCAGCTAACAATCCACCATCACTGGCAATCACATACAGGGGACGGTTATCGCTGGCCGCGATATTAAGCGAGCGTGCGTTACAGCCATTCAGCAGACGCAGGCGCAACCAGCCGCGTGGTGCGGCATGTTGTGGGTAAATCGCCCCATTGGTTAGCAGCGTATCGCCAAACCAACCGACGGCGGCGGTCATCATATCCAACTGGTAATTAATTTGTCCGTCAGCGGAAAACTGTTTGTCCTGAATAATCACCGGCACATCGTCGATACCCCACTGCTTCGGTAGCAGTAGTTTGCGGATCTCGTCATCTTCAATCAGCACCAGTCCGGCCAGGCCCATCGCAACCTGACGTCCGGTTTTCCCGTGTTGATGTGGATGGAACCAACAGGTTGCTGCCCGTTGCGCAGGGGTAAAGGTCACTGAACGCTTCCCACCCGCCGGAATAACGCCTTGCGGCCCGCCATCGACTTCTCCGGGGATTTCCAGCCCATGCCAGTGCAGCGTCGTCTCTTCGGCCAGTTGATTATGGATATCCACACTCACCGCCTGACCTTTATTCAGTTTTACCGCGGGTCCGAGCACGTTACCGTTATATCCCCAGGTGGTGGCGGTTTTCCCCGCAAACGTCGACTGCCCAGCTTTCACAATCAGCTGTATGCGATTAGAAGCATCCGCAGTTAACAGGTCAGGAATGGGTAACGCAGGACGGTCAGCCGCAAAAACGGTGCGGCTCCACAAAGGTAAAGCTGACGCGACGCCCAGCGCCACGGAGTACTTTAAAAAGTCACGACGTTGCATATTCATTTCCTTATATTCAGCAGCTTAAGCAGGCTATCTTTTAAGCATAAGCCCTCCCCTTACGGGAAGGTCAAGTGAACGGCTGATAATAAAGGTCGTCGCTTCGCTCTCAGTATGCTAACGTTTAATTTCCGTGATGCAGTGGTAGAAGCAATGAAGACGTTTTTCAGAACAGTTTTGTTCGGCAGCCTGATGGCAGTATGCGCAAATAGCTACGCGCTTAGTGAATCCGAAGCCGAAGATATGGCCGATTTAACGGCGGTTTTTGTTTTTCTGAAAAATGACTGTGGCTACCAGAATTTGCCCAACGGGCAGATACGTCGCGCACTGGTCTTTTTTGCTCAACAGAACCAGTGGGACCTCAGTAATTACGATACCTTCGATATGAAAGCACTCGGTGAAGACAGCTATCGCGATTTGAGCGGTATTGGTATTCCGGTCGCGAAAAAATGCAAAGCGCTGGCGCGCGACTCCTTAAGCCTGTTGGCTTACGTCAAATAAGGCACCTTGCCCGATGGCGCTACGCTTATCGGGCCTACGAACAGGGAATAACATCGTTGTGCCAGGCCGGGTAGCACAGCGCCCCCGGCAGAGGCGAGTGCGAATTAACGCTGTTGCACAAATTCACGATACGCGGCAACCACCTGCAAGAAATCTTCAACGCCGCACAAAGATAAACTCTCTTCGTCGTAGTAATTCATTCCTTCTTCCATTTCATCGCCCGTGAACTCCAGTTGATTGGCGCGAACCATAACCTCTTCGCCATCCAGCCAGAGCGTGTATTCATGCCCTGCTCGCTGCCAGGAACGTTCACTGCCTTTTACCGCACGCGCTGCCTGTTCCACTTCATCAAGCAAGGCCATGTTCTCTTTCACTTCTTCATTAAACCAGTGCCCCACGACTTCATGGCCCATGGACATACGCACTAAAACCCGCCCGGTAACATCGCGCAGAAATTCGTAATCCATAATGTCTTCCTCTGCTCCCGGCAATGCGCCAATACCGCATTGCACCTTGCTGTAATTATCGCAGCAGCGCGGCAGAAAAAAAGTGTAGCGGGTATAAGGAATAGAAATAAAAATGCCCGGAGAAGCCAGCCTCTTCGGGCATTGATGCGTTTTTACGCTAAATGTGGTCGCGAATTAAACCGCAGTCTGGAAAATCACGCTATCTGCTTTCTCGGTGTACTGAGAGAGCTGGTCAAAGTTCAGATACCGGTAAGTATCCACGGCCGTTTTATCTACCTGCGCCACATAGGTCTGATACTCTTCCGCTGTCGGCAGTTTACCGATCAGCGCAGCAACCGCCGCCAGCTCTGCAGAAGCTAGGTAGACGTTCGCCCCCGTACCTAAACGGTTCGGGAAGTTACGGGTTGAGGTAGAAACGACTGTCGCACCGTCTGCCACACGCGCCTGGTTACCCATGCACAGTGAACAGCCAGGAATCTCGATACGCGCCCCGCTCTTACCAAAGACGCTGTAATAGCCTTCCTCGGTAAGCTGTGCCGCATCCATACGCGTTGGTGGAGCAACCCACAGACGCGTTGGCAACTGGCCTTTATGCGCATCCAGCAGTTTACCCGCGGCACGGAAGTGACCAATGTTTGTCATGCAGGAACCGATGAACACTTCGTCAATCTTCTCGCCCTGCACGTCAGACAGCAGACGCGCGTCGTCCGGATCGTTCGGTGCACACAGGATCGGCTCTTTGATATCCGCCAGATCGATGTCGATCACTGCCGCGTATTCGGCGTCAGCATCGGCTTCCAGCAGCTGCGGATCCGCCAGCCATTTTTCCATGCCCTGTACACGACGTTCCAGCGTACGGCGATCGCCGTAGCCTTCCGCGATCATCCATTTCAGCAGAACGATGTTGGAGCTGAGGTACTCAACGATCGGCTCTTTGTTCAGCTTGATGGTACAACCGGCAGCGGAACGCTCAGCGGACGCATCGGTCAGTTCGAATGCCTGCTCAACTTTCAGATCCGGCAGACCTTCAATTTCCAGAATGCGGCCAGAGAAGATGTTTTTCTTACCTTTCTTCTCAACGGTCAGCAGACCTTGTTTGATCGCGTACAGCGGGATGGCATGAACCAGGTCACGCAGGGTGATACCCGGCTGCATTTTGCCTTTGAAACGCACCAGAACAGATTCCGGCATATCCAGCGGCATCACGCCGGTCGCAGCCGCGAACGCCACCAGACCAGAACCCGCCGGGAAAGAGATACCGATTGGGAAACGAGTATGGGAGTCACCACCGGTACCGACGGTATCCGGCAGCAGCATACGGTTCAGCCAGGAGTGGATTACGCCATCACCCGGACGCAGCGACACGCCGCCACGGTTCATGATGAAGTCAGGCAGAGTATGGTGGGTGGTCACGTCAACCGGTTTCGGATACGCAGCGGTATGACAGAACGACTGCATCACCAGGTCAGAAGAGAAGCCCAGGCACGCCAGGTCTTTCAGTTCGTCGCGGGTCATTGGGCCGGTGGTATCCTGAGAGCCGACGGAAGTCATCTTCGGTTCACAGTAGGCACCCGGACGGACGCCGGTTACGCCACATGCGCGGCCAACCATTTTCTGTGCCAGAGAGAAGCCGCGGCTGCTTTCCGCCACATCTTTCGCCTGACGGAATACATCACTGTGCGGCAGGCCCAGAGCTTCACGCGCTTTGGTAGTCAGACCACGACCGATAATCAGCGGAATACGGCCACCGGCGCGCACTTCGTCAACCAGCACATCGGTTTTCAGTTCGAAGGTAGCCAGCAGTTCGTTGGTTTCGTGGTTACGCACTTCGCCCTTGAATGGGTAAACGTCAATTACGTCGCCCATGTTCAGGTTGCTTACGTCCACTTCAATCGGCAGCGCGCCCGCATCTTCCATGGTGTTGAAGAAGATCGGTGCAATTTTTCCGCCCAGACACAAACCACCGCCACGCTTGTTCGGTACATGAGGGATATCATCACCCATAAACCACAGCACGGAGTTGGTCGCAGATTTACGCGAAGAACCGGTACCGACAACGTCACCCACATAGGCCAGCGGGTAACCTTTTTTCTGTAATGCTTCGATCTGTTTGATCGGGCCAACAACACCCGGCTGATCCGGCTCGATACCTTCACGGGCGTTTTTCAGCATCGCCAGGGCGTGCAACGGAATATCAGGGCGAGACCACGCGTCCGGGGCCGGAGACAGGTCATCGGTGTTGGTTTCACCCGTCACTTTGAAGACGGTAACGGTGATTTTTTCAGCCAGAGCAGGACGGTTCAGGAACCATTCGGCATCAGCCCAGGACTGCATCACTTGCTTAGCATATTCGTTGCCAGCTTTGGCTTTTTCTTCTACATCGTAGAAGTTATCAAACATCAGCAGCGTTGAAGAGAGCGCTTTGGCGGCAATCGGCGCCAGTTTGGCATCGTCCAGCGCATCAATCAGCGGATGAATGTTATAACCGCCCTGCATGGTACCCAGCAGTTCGATGGCTTTTTCTGGCGTGATCAGCGGAGAGGTAGTGTCACCTTTAGCGACAGCGGCGAGAAAACCGGCTTTAACGTAAGCGGCTTCATCTACGCCAGGGGGAACGCGGTTAATCAACAGGTCTAACAGGAATTCTTCTTCGCCCACAGGCGGGGTCTTCAGCAGCTCGACAAGTGCAGCCATTTGGGTTGCGTCTAAGGGTTTCGGCACAATCCCCTGGGCGGCACGCTCAGCTACGTGCTTACGGTATTCTTCTAGCACGACGATATCTCCTCGCTCTCATTGTCATAATGCGGCGCTTTTGTATATGGGCGATTCTCTTCACGCTCCTGTGAGACAGCAGTTAGTAGGGTAAATGCCCGGTACCGCAAAAGGCACAATAACAGGATTTTCGTTGGGTGTTAATCTGTTTACAAAAAAGCAACATAAAAAATTGGCTGAATCGTTAAGGATGGTCTAATGCTCTTCGCAATGGCAGAAGGGGAATGATAATTTTCGCCAGCAATGTTTAGTCACATTATTTAGCTCCCTGATAATAAACTTGCGTTAACGATCCCAAGATTCGTCAAAAATTAAACTATTGTCTCTTTATACTCACGGAACACTGCACCCACTGGCGGCAGGCATAATGACTATGACGATTCTTACTGAGTCGGGAGAGATAAAATGACGTTGCCCTTTAAGCCCCATATCATTGCTCTGGCGTGCAGTGCAGGGTTATTTGTCGGTGCGGGCGTGCTGTTTGTAAACAGCCGCACACCAGAAGCCCCCTCGCAGCCAGCCCCGGCAGTAGCGCCTCAACCGCCCGTTGCTGCGGCTCCCGCAGTCGCCCCGGTTGCGGCAACAACGTATACCACTGCTCAACTTGATCAGTGGGTCGCCCCTGTTGCGCTCTACCCTGACCCGTTACTTTCTCAGGTGTTGATGGCCTCAACGTATCCATCGAACGTGGTACAGGCGGTTCAGTGGTCTCGTGATAACCCGACACTGCAAGGTGATGCCGCCATTCAGGCAGTGTCCGGCCAGTCATGGGACCCCAGCGTGAAGTCGCTGGTGGCATTTCCGCAACTGATGGCTCTGATGGGCGAAAACCCTGACTGGGTACAAAACCTGGGGAATGCGTTTCTGGCACAGCCACAGGACGTGATGGATGCCGTACAACGCCTGCGTTTGCTAGCTCAGCAAACAGGTTCGCTAAAATCCACACCACAGCAAACGGTCACGAACACCCAGAAAACAACCGTGGTTCAGACGCCATCATCATCAACGACGAAAGTGACCAGCAGCGCCCCCACCTCGACGGTTATCAAAATTGAGCCGACCGATCCACAGGTGGTATATGTGCCGAACTACAATCCAACCGTTGTTTACGGCAGCTGGCCTAATACTGCCTACCCGCCCGTCTATCTGCCGCCCCCTCCGGGAGAGCAATTTGCCGATAGCTTCGTCAAAGGTTTCGGCTATAGCCTGGGCGTTGCGACGACCTATGCGCTGTTCAGTAACATCGACTGGGATGACGACGACCATCACCATGATGATGACTACCATGACCATGACGGCCCTCACGGCGGTAATGGCTACCAGCACAACGGAGATAACATCAATATTGATGTTAACAATTTCAACCATATCTCCGGACAAAACCTGAAAGGGCAAAACATTGCCTGGCAGCACAACCCTGCGTACCGTAACGGCGTGCCTTACCAGAACGACGCGGTCGCACAACGTTTTCATCAGACCAACGTTAGCGGGGGTTTAAGCGCCACTCAACATACACCGACCACCGCTGCCACACGAGACAGCCAGCGTCAGGCCGCAATGACGCAGTTCCAACAGCGTAGCCAGACCTCTCCGGCAAACTTGTCGGGTCAGACATCGCGGGATGCTCAACGTAAAGCCGCCTCTTCACAGCTAAATCAAATTGCCCAGCGCAATAACTATCGTGGCTATGACGAAACACAAAACAACAGCCGTCGTGAAGCAGCACAGAAGACGCTGAATAAATCCACTACGCAACAGCAGCACCGCTCAGAACTGAAGTCAAAAGCTGAGCAACATCCGGTTTCACAGCAGCAAAGGGAAACCGCTCGCCAACGCGTTGAATCATCCAACTCGCAACAACGTCTGGCCTCCCGTCAGAATACACATTCAAACGTCTTCAGCGGGAATGACAGCCGCTCACCGTCGTGGCAGTCCCAGCAACTGCGTGGACAGGAAAGCCGTCGCGCGAGCAACCTCAACAGCGGGCAGCGCGCTGCGGCACGCGAGAATTTTTCTGAGCACCACGAATTTCGCCGTCGTTAACCGGAGCCGATGATGAAAAAAATTATGTTAAGCGCCCTGTTGCTCTCCTTGCCGCTGGTGAGCTATGCGCAACAGGCGTTCACCTCCCCCGAAGAAGCGGCCAGTGCATTTGCCGCTGCGGTGGCGCAGCAAAATGAAAAGCAGCTCACGGCGCTACTGGGTGAAAACTGGCGACATTTTTTACCACCAGAAGGGGCCGATCCGGAAGCGGTGGCACGCTTTAATCGCGACTGGAAGGTGAGCCATCACATTGTGCTGCAGGACAACATGGCGCATCTCAACGTAGGGCAAGATGACTGGCAGTTACCCATACCGATGGTGAAAACCAGCAAAGGTTGGGCGTTCGATATGACCGAAGCCCAGGAGGAGATCCTCACTCGAACGATCGGTCGCAACGAGCTTTCAGCCATCGAAGCACTGCACGCCTACGTTGACGCGCAGCAAAGCTATTACGCGCTGAACAAATCGTATGCGCAAAAAATTGTCAGTAGCGAAGGTAAAAAAGATGGGCTTTACTGGCCAGCCGCACCTGGCGAAACGCCAAGCCCTCTGGGACCCGCCTTCAGCCCACAAGAGCCCGGCACGGGTTATCACGGTTATCGTTTCCGCATACTGCCGGACAACGCCAGTGGTTTTGCCATGATTGCATGGCCCATTAGCTACGGTCACACAGGGGTGATGAGCTTTATGATTAGCGGCGATGATAAAGTCTATCAGGCCAATCTCGGCGTTGATTCTCAGCAAAAAGCACAGGCGTTAACCACATTCCATCCGGATAAAAACTGGCAGCCCGTAGCACCGTAAAGCGAGGTTAAGCCGTAGGCCGGGATAGCGCTAGCGCCACCCGGCATGTTGCCTGAAATAACGGGTAGCTTTAGGCAAAAAAAAACGCCTCCGAAGAGGCGTTTTCACAAAAGCGAGAAGATTACTTTTTCTTCGCTTTCGGGTTTGGCAGGTCGGTGATGCTGCCTTCGAACACTTCTGCCGCCAGGCCCACAGACTCATGCAGAGTCGGGTGTGCGTGGATGGTCAGTGCGATATCTTCAGCGTCGCAACCCATTTCGATCGCCAGACCAATTTCGCCCAGCAGCTCGCCGCCGTTGGTACCGACAATTGCACCACCGATCACACGGTGAGATTCTTTGTCGAAAATCAGTTTGGTCATACCGTCTGCGCAGTCGGAAGCGATAGCACGGCCAGAAGCAGCCCACGGGAAGGTGGCGGTTTCGTAGCTGATGCCTTTTTCTTTCGCTTCTTTCTCAGTCAGGCCAACCCATGCAACTTCTGGTTCAGTGTACGCAATGGATGGGATAACTTTCGGGTCGAAGTAGTGTTTCTTCCCGGCGATAACTTCAGCGGCAACGTGACCTTCGTGAACACCTTTGTGCGCCAGCATCGGCTGACCGACGATATCGCCGATAGCAAAGATATGCGGCACGTTGGTACGCAGCTGTTTGTCAACGCGGATGAAACCACGGTCATCAACTTCAACGCCAGCTTTGCCCGCATCGAGGTTTTTACCGTTCGGTACACGACCGATAGCAACCAGTACGGCATCATAACGCTGTGCTTCAGCAGGCGCTTTTTTGCCTTCCATGGAAACGTAAATACCGTCTTCTTTCGCTTCAACGGCAGTCACTTTGGTTTCCAGCATCAGGTTGAATTTCTTGCTGATGCGTTTGGTGAAGACTTTCACCACGTCTTTATCGGCAGCCGGGATAACCTGGTCAAACATTTCAACCACGTCAATCTCTGAACCCAGCGCATGGTACACGGTCCCCATTTCCAGACCGATGATACCGCCGCCCATTACCAGCAGGCGCTTAGGAACAGTTTTCAGTTCCAGTGCATCGGTGGAATCCCACACGCGCGGATCTTCATGCGGAATGAATGGCAGTTCGATCGGACGGGAACCCGCCGCGATGATCGCGTTGTCGAAGTTGATGACGGTTTTACCGTTTTCGCCTTCAACTTCCAGGGTGTTCGCCCCGGTAAATTTACCCAGACCGTTAACCACTTTCACTTTACGGCCTTTGGCCATACCAGCCAGACCGCCGGTCAGTTGAGTGATAACTTTTTCTTTCCAGGTACGAATCTTGTCGATATCAGTTTTCGGCTCGCCAAAAACAATACCGTGTTCAGCCAGTGCTTTGGCTTCTTCGATAACTTTTGCTACGTGCAGCAGCGCTTTAGAAGGGATACAGCCGACGTTCAGACAAACACCACCAAGGGTGCTGTAACGTTCTACGATGACGGTCTCCAGACCTAAATCTGCGCAACGGAAGGCAGCAGAGTAACCTGCCGGGCCTGCCCCAAGTACCACGACCTGAGTTTTGATTTCAGTGCTCATCATGACCTCTTAATTTATACCCGTCGTCCACCGGGTCGTTCTATCCGCCCGTATTTTACAAAATTGTTAACAATTTTGAAACAACAAACGGCAACCGATTTGTCTTTCGCACAATAACCTCACTGACTTCATGAGATTACCAGAAAAAAGCCGGCCGTCGGGCCGGCTTTTTCGCTTACATCACCAGGCGGCGAATGTCAGACAGCATGTTGTTGATGATGGTGATAAAGCGCGCACCATCTGCACCGTCAATGACACGGTGGTCGAAGGAGAGCGAAATTGGCATCATCAGACGCGGCATAAACTCTTTACCGTTCCACACTGGCTCCATAGAGGACTTGGAGACACCGAGGATAGCCACTTCCGGCGCGTTCACAATCGGCGCGAAGTGGGTAGTACCCAGGCCACCGATGCTGGAGATGGTGAAACAACCGCCCTGCATTTCGCCAGCGGTCAGCTTGCCATCACGTGCTTTCTTGGAGATCACGGTCAGTTCACGAGACAGCTCGGTAATGCTCTTCTTGTTCACGTCTTTGAAGACCGGAACAACCAGACCATTCGGGGTATCTACCGCAACACCGATGTTGATGTATTTCTTCAGGGTCAGACGCTGACCGTCTTCAGACAGAGAGCTGTTGAAGCGCGGCATCTGTTCCAGAGCGGCAGCAACGGCTTTCATGATGAAGACCACTGGGGTGAATTTCACGTCCAGTTTACGTTTCTCCGCTTCGGCGTTCTGTTGTTTACGGAACGCTTCCAGATCGGTGATATCGGTCTTATCGAAGTGGGTAACGTGCGGGATCATCACCCAGTTACGGCTCAGGTTAGCACCAGAGATTTTCTGGATACGGCCCAGTTCCACTTCTTCGATTTCACCAAACTTGCTGAAATCAACTTTTGGCCAAGGCAGCATGCCCGGGATACCGCCGCCAGCAGCGGCTGCCGGAGCAGCTTCAGCACGTTTAACCGCGTCTTTCACGTATGCCTGAACGTCTTCACGCAGGATACGGCCTTTACGACCTGAACCTTTCACTTTCGCCAGATTCACGCCAAATTCGCGCGCCAGGCGACGGATCAGCGGAGTTGCGTGGACGTAAGCGTCGTTTTCTGCGAAGTCAGATTTGCTTTCCGCTTTTGCAGCCGGAGCTGGAGCAGCTTGTGCAGGTGCAGCGGCCGGAGCCGGTGCCGCAGCTTGTGCCGGTGCAGCAGCAGGTGCTGCGCCTTCAACTTCGAAGACCATAATCAGAGAACCGGTTTTCACTTTGTCGCCGGTGCTGATTTTGATTTCTTTTACGGTACCCGCGAACGGTGCCGGCACTTCCATTGAAGCTTTATCGCCTTCAACGGTGATCAGTGACTGCTCAGCGGCAATTTTATCGCCCACTTTAACCATCACTTCAGTGACTTCAACTTCGTCACCGCCGATATCCGGTACGTTAACTTCTTTCGAGCCGGAAGCAGCCGGAGCTGCCGCAGCAGCAGGAGCCGCCGCCTGAGCCGGTGCAGCAGCAGGCGCTGCGCCTGCGACTTCAAAGACCATAATCAGGGAACCGGTAGACACTTTGTCGCCGGTGTTGATTTTGATCTCTTTAACAGTTCCTGCGAACGGCGCCGGAACTTCCATAGACGCTTTGTCGCCTTCGACGGTGATCAGAGACTGTTCAGCCGCAACGGTATCGCCCACTTTAACCATGATCTCGGTAACTTCAACTTCGTCACCGCCGATGTCTGGTACGTGTACGTCTTTTGCCGCAGCTGCAGCTGGTGCAGCGGCCGGAGCGGCTGCTTTCTTCTCTTCTGCCGGAGCAGGTGCAGCAGTTGCTGCACCGTCGGCGGAATCGAAAATCATGATCAGTTTGCCGGTCTCAGTTTTGTCGCCAACAGAGACTTTGATCTCTTTAACGATACCAGCCTGAGGAGACGGAACTTCCATAGAGGCTTTATCGCCTTCTACGGTGATCAGCGACTGTTCAGCTTCAACTTTGTCGCCCACTTTGACCAGGATCTCGGTGATTTCAACTTCATCAGCCCCGATGTCCGGTACATTGATTTCGATAGCCATTATTCTTTTACCTCTTACGCCAGACGCGGGTTAACTTTATCTGCATCGATGTTGAATTTGATGATTGCATCTGCAACCACTTTCTTATCGATTTCGCCACGTTTAGCCAGTTCGCCCAGGGCCGCTACAACCACGTAGGAAGCATCAACTTCGAAGTGGTGACGCAGGTTTTCACGGCTGTCAGAGCGACCGAAACCGTCAGTACCCAGTACGCGATAATCATCAGCCGGTACATAAGTACGAACCTGTTCGGCAAACAGTTTCATATAGTCAGTAGATGCTACTGCCGGAGCGTCGTTCATCACCTGAGCGATGTACGGAACGCGCGGAGTTTCCATCGGGTGCAGCATGTTCCAGCGCTCACAATCCTGGCCATCACGCGCCAGTTCAGTGAAGGACGTTACGCTGTATACGTCAGAACCTACACCGTAGTCGTTCGCCAGGATCTGTGCTGCTTCACGGACGTGACGCAGGATAGAACCGGAGCCCAGCAGCTGAACTTTGCCTTTCTTACCTTCAAGGGTTTCGAGTTTGTAGATACCTTTACGGATACCTTCCTCGGCACCTGCTGGCATTGCCGGCATGTGGTAGTTTTCGTTCAGCGTGGTGATGTAGTAGTAGACGTTCTCTTGTTTCTCACCGTACATACGCTCCAGACCATCATGCATGATGACCGCAACTTCGTACGCGTAAGACGGATCGTAAGAGATACAGTTCGGGATAGTCAGAGACTGAATATGGCTGTGACCATCTTCGTGCTGCAGACCTTCGCCGTTCAGCGTCGTACGACCGGAAGTACCACCAATCAGGAAGCCGCGAGCCTGCTGGTCGCCTGCCTGCCAGCACAGGTCACCAATACGCTGGAACCCGAACATGGAGTAGTAGATGTAGAACGGGATCATCGGCAGATCGTTGGTGCTGTAAGAAGTCGCAGCAGCCAGCCAGGATGCGCCTGCACCCAGTTCGTTGATACCTTCCTGCAGGATCTGACCTTTCTCGTCTTCTTTATAGTAAGCAACCTGCTCACGGTCCTGCGGGGTGTACTGCTGACCGTTCGGGCTGTAGATACCAATCTGGCGGAACAGACCTTCCATACCGAAAGTACGCGCTTCGTCGGCGATGATTGGAACCAGACGATCTTTGATCGATTTGTTCTTCAGCATCACGTTCAGGGCACGAACGAAAGCGATAGTGGTGGAGATTTCTTTGTTCTGCTCTTCCAGCAGCGCACCGAAGTCTTCCAGCGCCGGCAGTTCCAGTTTCTCGGTGAAGTTCGGCTGACGAGCTGGCAGGTAGCCATGCAGTTTCTGACGCTGAGCGTGCAGATAGGTGTGCTCTTCAGAACCTTCCGGGAAGGTAATGTAAGACAGGTTTTCAACCTGCTCATCGGTCACAGGAACGTTGAAACGGTCGCGGATGTAACGCACGCCGTCCATGTTCATTTTCTTAACCTGGTGAGCGATGTTTTTACCTTCGGCGGTGTCACCCATGCCGTAACCTTTGATGGTATGGGCGAGGATTACAGTTGCTCTGCCTTTGGTTTCCTGTGCTTTTTTCAGTGCAGCGTAGACTTTCTTCGGATCGTGACCACCACGGTTCAGCGCCCAAATCTGCTCGTCAGTCCAGTCTGCAACCAGGGCTGCAGTTTCCGGATATTTACCGAAGAAGTGCTCACGTACGTATGCGCCATCTTTGGATTTGAAGGTCTGGTAGTCGCCGTCAACGGTTTCGTTCATCAGTTGGATCAGTTTACCGCTGGTGTCTTTACGCAGCAGCTCATCCCAACGACCGCCCCACATGACTTTAATCACGTTCCAGCCAGCACCCGCGAAGATGCCTTCCAGTTCGTTAACAATCTTGCCGTTACCGGTGACCGGGCCGTCAAGACGCTGCAGGTTACAGTTGATAACGAAGACCAGGTTGTCCAGTTTTTCACGGGTCGCGATGGTGATAGCACCCTTAGATTCTGGCTCATCCATCTCGCCGTCGCCCAGGAAGGCGTAAACGGTCTGTTTAGAGGTATCTTTCAGGCCACGGTGTTCCAGATATTTCAGGAATTTAGCCTGGTAGATAGCACCGATTGGACCCAGACCCATAGATACGGTCGGGAACTGCCAGAATTCCGGCATCAGTTTCGGGTGCGGGTAGGAAGACAGGCCTTTGCCATGTACTTCCTGACGGAAGTTGTTCATCTGCTCTTCAGTCAGACGACCTTCCAGGAATGCGCGCGCGTAGATGCCCGGGGAGATGTGACCCTGGAAGTACACCAGATCGCCACCGTCCTGCTCGTTGCGTGCACGGAAGAAGTGGTTGAAGCAAACATCATATACCGTTGCGGAGGACTGGAAGGATGCCATATGGCCACCCAGCTCAAGATCCTTTTTAGACGCACGCAGTACGGTCATGATGGCGTTCCAGCGGATAGCAGAACGAATACGACGTTCCAGCTCCAGATTGCCCGGGTATTCCGGTTCATCTTCAACGGCAATAGTGTTTACATAATTGCTGGCCCCTGCACCTGCCGCTACTTTCACGCCGCCTTTGCGGGCTTCTGAAAGCAGTTGGTCGATCAGATACTGAGCACGCTCAACACCTTCTTCACGGATGACCGATTCGATCGCCTGTAGCCAGTCGCGAGTTTCGATCGGATCCACGTCATTTGGGAAACGTTCTGACATGGGGGTATTCCTTATCTATCTAATACGTTGAGTTATCTGGAACCTGTCCCATTGCGCTCTTTGTTCTTCATACTTCAGGTTGTCTCTTTGTTGGCTGCGCTTCCTCGCACCAGTCACATAGTTCACTATGCTCCTGGCGACTCGCTCGCTTGCCGCCGCGATACAACCCGAATTATTTTGAACAACTAAAAGCGCAATAAGACAGGTTCTGCGTTTATTGCCTGACCCATCAGGCGTCATTGTTGCAGCCAGTTTGGGCACGGACAGCGCGGAACAACCGGAGCGTACACGTAGTACGTGAGGATTGTGAGCACTGCCCAGGGCCAAAATGGCAAATAAAATAGCCTTATGGGCCTGGCATTTAGTTGCCGCGCGCTTTTAGTTCGCGCTTGATTTACAACATCTTCTGGTTAACGTTCTGCCAGAAAAATCACTAATTCTTTCGTTGCTCCAGGCGGCGTAAGGCGCGTTCACGACGACTTTCCTCACGGCTTCTGTCCAGGAGAATCTCTTCGATAAATGCCAGGTGACGGTGCGACGCTTCACGCGCCTCCTCCGGCTTCCCGGCGATAATTGCTTCAAAAATACGGGTGCGGTGACTGCTTACCAGCGGCAGCATCTCGCGACGCGCATACAGCAATTCAAAGTTTTGACGGACATTCTGGGCCAGCATCGGCTCCATACACCTTAGCAAATGGAGCAGTACCACATTATGTGCCGCTTCGGTGACAGCAATTTGATACTGAAGTACGGCATCAGATTCACCGTCAAGATCGCCGGACTGTTGCGCAAGCTCGATCGCCTGATGGAGTTCACGGATACGCGTTTTGTCTTCATCCGTGCTGCGCAGTGCGGCGTAATAGGCCGCAATACCTTCCAACGCATGGCGCGTTTCGAGCAGGTCAAACTGGGATTCAGGATGGTCGGAGAGCAGCTCTACCAGTGGGTCGCTAAAGCTCTGCCACAGGCTGCTCTGAACAAAAGTGCCACCGCCCTGACGACGAAGCAGTAAGCCCTTCGCTTCGAGGCGTTGGATCGCCTCACGTAAGGAGGGGCGGGAAACGTCGAACTGTTTTGCCAGCTCGCGTTCCGGTGGGAGTTTTTCTCCGGGGCGAAGTGTCCCCTCAAGAATTAAAAACTCCAGCTGCTGCTCAATCACATCGGAGAGTTTTGGTTGGCGGATTTTGCTGTAGGCCATGATTTCCTGTCTTAAGCCATTTGCCCGGAGTCAATTGGTCTTACCAATTTCATGTTCTTGACGCTAAAGTAACAAAGTATTCACCTTCTGTCCATACAGGTTTTGATTGAAATCAGTAAAGGAGGCATATTTTAACAACATTACAGAAATAACGTTTCAAACATGTAACTATGCACAAATGTTAAATTTACCCATCCCGAGGTAGTTTTAACCGAATTGAAACGAAAAAATATATTATCTGAACCGATTCACCTGCCTATTTATCGATTTATCAATCACTATTTTCGAATAAAAATTCAAATTGGAAATTTTGTGGTAGATAAACTCGCGCTTACAAATGGTTTCTTTTTATTCAACTCGTCACTCACGCCGCATAAAGCAGGTGCATTCGCGCTCGCATAACATTATTCTGATCAAGACAAAAGTCTTTAGGCAACATTTCATAATTCATTGCTGTAAATAAATTAATACAACAAACGGAATTGCAAACTTACACACGCGTCACTGCGTGGTTCAAAATATAAGTACTCGAAAGATGAAGAGTAAAACCACACACGAGGTTTCATGATGGAAAGTCAACAGCATGGCGATCAGCTAAAGCGCGGCCTTAAAAACCGCCATATACAGCTTATCGCGCTGGGTGGCGCGATTGGTACCGGGTTATTCCTCGGTAGCGCATCCGTTATCCAGTCTGCAGGACCGGGTATTATTCTGGGTTACGCTATTGCCGGCTTTATCGCTTTTCTGATTATGCGTCAGTTAGGTGAAATGGTGGTTGAAGAGCCGGTGGCAGGCTCCTTTAGTCACTTTGCCTACAAATACTGGGGGAGCTTTGCCGGTTTCTCTTCCGGCTGGAACTACTGGGTACTGTACGTTTTGGTTGCCATGGCTGAGCTAACCGCCGTAGGTAAATACATTCAATTCTGGTATCCGGAGATCCCAACATGGGCTTCGGCAGCAGCCTTTTTTGTGATCATCAACGCCATCAACCTGACCAACGTAAAAGTGTTCGGTGAGATGGAGTTCTGGTTCGCCATTATTAAAGTCATTGCCGTAGTCGCAATGATCCTGTTCGGCGGCTGGTTGCTGTTTAGCGGCAACGGCGGCCCACAGGCCAGCGTCAGCAACTTGTGGAGCCAGGGTGGATTCCTGCCACACGGCTTCAGCGGGCTGGTAATGATGATGGCTATCATCATGTTCTCCTTTGGTGGGCTGGAACTGGTCGGGATCACCGCAGCAGAAGCCGATAACCCGGAACAAAGCATTCCAAAAGCGACTAATCAGGTCATCTACCGTATCTTGATTTTCTATGTAGGCTCCCTGGCGGTACTGCTTTCCCTGATGCCATGGACGCGCGTAACAGCAGATACCAGCCCGTTTGTCCTTATCTTCCACGAACTGGGTGACACCTTTGTTGCCAACGCCCTGAACATCGTGGTGCTGACCGCAGCCCTTTCTGTCTATAACAGCTGTGTATACTGTAACAGCCGTATGCTGTTCGGCCTGGCTCAGCAGGGTAACGCGCCAAAAGCGCTGATGAACGTGGATAAACGCGGCGTGCCGGTTAACACCATTCTGGTCTCCGCACTGGTTACCGCACTGTGCGTACTGATTAACTATCTGGCACCGGAATCTGCGTTTGGCTTGCTGATGGCACTGGTGGTTTCCGCATTGGTCATCAACTGGGCAATGATTAGCCTTGCGCATATTAAGTTCCGCAAAGCAAAACAGCAGCAGGGCGTCGCCACTCGCTTCCCGGCACTGCTCTACCCGCTAGGTAACTGGATCTGCCTGATTTTCATGGCTGCGGTACTGGTGATTATGCTGATGACGCCGGGCATGGCGATCTCGGTGTACCTGATCCCGGTATGGATTGCCATTCTTGGCATTGGCTATCTGTGCAAACAGAAAACGGCCGGCGCCGTAAAAGCGCATTAATCCTTCCCCCCACCTACACCAGGTGGGGGTTGTTATCTGCTTCACACTTTCCCACAGATGACTGTTTAGTCCATATCAGCGGCGCTATCCTGCAACGCAAAAACACCAGCACCAGACAATAATTCTCTCCATATCACATTAATGGAGTGCGCTTGATGGAAACCAGAAAGCTGTCGGTGAAAGAAAAGATCGGCTATGGAATGGGCGATGCCGGATGCAACATCATATTCGGCGCTATCATGCTGTTTGTTAACTATTTTTATACAGATATTTTCGGTCTTGCTCCAGCACTTGTCGGCGTATTGCTGCTCTCGGTACGCGTTATTGACGCTGTTACCGACCCTATCATGGGGGCAATGGCCGATCGTACTCGCAGTAAATATGGTCGGTTTCGTCCATGGCTTCTGTGGATGGCTTTCCCCTACGCATTATTCAGCGTACTGATGTTTACCACTCCGGAGTGGACTTACAACAGCAAAGTTATCTATGCGTTTGTCACCTACTTCCTGCTCTCTATTACCTACACAGCAATCAACATTCCCTACTGTTCACTCGGTAGCGTCATTACCAACGATCCGAAAGAACGCGTCGCCTGCCAGTCGTATCGTTTCGTGCTGGTCGGGATTGCCACTCTGCTACTCTCACTCACGCTACTGCCAATGGCAGAGTGGTTTGGCGGGGAAGATAAAGCCAAAGGCTATCAGATGGCGATGGCCGTGCTGGCTTTCATTGGTATGTGCATGTTCCTGTTTTGTTTCGCAACCGTGCGCGAACGTGTACGCCCTGCGGTACCCACGAACGACGATTTGAAAGCCGATCTAAAAGACGTGTGGAAGAACGATCAGTGGGTAAAAATCCTGCTGTTAACCCTGTGCAACGTCTGCCCGGGCTTTATTCGCATGGCCGCCACCATGTATTACGTTACGTGGGTGATGCAACAAAGCACGCAGTTCGCAACGTTGTTTATCAGCCTTGGCGTTGTCGGCATGATGATCGGCAGTATGCTCGCGAAGGTATTAACTGACCGCTGGTGCAAACTGAAAGTCTTCTTCTGGACCAACATCGTACTGGCGGTGTTCTCCGGCGCGTTTTACTTCTTCGATCCGAAAGCCACCATGATGATTATGGTGCTCTACTTCCTGCTCAACATCCTGCATCAGATCCCTTCTCCACTGCACTGGTCGCTGATGGCGGATGTGGATGACTACGGCGAGTGGAAAACCGGTAAACGTATTACCGGGATCAGCTTCTCGGGCAACCTGTTCTTCCTGAAGCTGGGGCTGGCGATTGCCGGCGCGATGGTTGGCTTCCTGCTCTCCTGGTACGGTTACGACGCAGGCGCGAAAGCGCAAAGTGACTCCGCGATTAACGGCATTATGCTGTTGTTCACTATTATTCCGGGCGTCGGTTATCTGATTACCGCAGGCGTGGTTCGTCTGCTGAAAGTTGACCGCGAATTTATGCAGCAAATCCAGTCAGACCTGGAAAAACGCCGCGCCAACTACCGTGAATTGAATGAGTACCATGATGTTAAATCGACTGAACATGTAAGGAAAGCCTGATGAATCAGTGGCCAAATCCCTTTATCGAACAGCGTGCCGATCCGTTTATCCTGCGTGACGGTAACCACTATTATTTCATTGCTTCAGTACCTGAATATGACCGACTGGAGCTGCGTCGGGCTGACTCTCTGGAGGGATTACGCACCGCGGAGCCCGTTGTTGTCTGGCGCAAACCGGACAGCGGTCCAATGAGTCAACTTATCTGGGCACCGGAGATCCACGCTATTGCCGGTAAGTGGTACATCTACTTTGCGGCCACGCACACCCAGGCGCTTGATACGTTGGGTATGTTCCAGCATCGCATGTTTGCGTTGGAGTGCGCAGATGCCGATCCGCTAAGCGGTAAGTGGGTTGAGAAGGGGCAAATTGAAACCCAGTTTGATACCTTCGCGCTTGATGCCACAACGTTTAACCATCAGGGGAAACAGTGGTATTTGTGGGCGCAGAAATCGCCTGATATTGCCGGAAACTCCAATGTTTATCTCGCAGAGATGGAAAACCCTTGGACAATCAAAGGTCAGCCGGTGATGCTCAGCCATCCGGAATATGACTGGGAATGTCGGGGCTTTTGGGTCAACGAAGGTCCAGCCGTCGTGGTGCACGGAGACAAACTGTTTGTCAGTTACTCCGCCAGCGCAACCGATGAGAACTACTGCATGGGGTTACTGTGGGTTGATCTCCATGCCGATCCGCTAAACCCGGAAAACTGGCACAAATCACCGCGTCCGGTCTTCACCACCAGCTATGAAAACCGTCAGTATGGACCCGGGCACAACAGCTTTACGCAAACGCCGGAAGGGGATGATGTACTGGTGTATCACGCGAGGAATTACACCGAAATCGAGGGGGATCCGCTGTATGACCCGAATCGCCACACCCGACTGAAGCTTGTACGCTGGGATGAGAACGGCATGCCGGATTTTGGCGTGCCACCTGCCGATACGCTTTAAAATGTTTGCCCGGTGGCGCTGCGCTTACCGGGCCTACGGCACTTACATATGGTGTAGGCCGGATAAGCGTTAGCGCCATCCGGCACAACGCTACACTAATGCCCCATAAATGGTGAGCAGCGCAATCACCACAACCACGACAAACGACGTTTTCTTCGCCATTGCAACGGCTGCTTTCGGCGTTTCGACCTTATCAGTATGCGGCTCACGCGCCAGCGAGAACTGCGCCAGACGGGTCAACACCTGATACTGCGAAGTATGCAGATCCGCCAGCGATGCAAACCAGGCGGGCAACGCCTTCTCACCGTGTCCTAACAGCGCATAGACCACACCCGCCAGACGTACCGGAACCCAGTCCAGGACATGCAGGATCGCGTCAATGCCTGACTGCAGACGCTGATGCGGTGTCTGGTAGCGCGCCAGCCAGGATTGCCACGCACGTAAAAAAGCATAGCCGACTAGCGTCACCGGTCCCCACGGACCACCGACGATCAACCAGAATAGCGGCGCCAGATAAAAGCGGAAGTTGTTCCATAACAGCGCATTTTGTAGCTCACGCAGAAACTCTCGTTCATCACAATCCGGCGGCACGCCATGAATCAGCGTCAGCTCACTGGCCATCGCCTCACGGGCGTGCGCATCATTACGTGAAGCCGCATTCAGGTAGGCATGATAATGAAGGCGCACCTTGCCAGCACCGATGCACAGCAAACCAATTAAGATCCACACCACCAACAGCGGAACATTAAACAACAACCCATGCAGCGCGCGCAGTAACAGGAATGTCACTACCATCGCAATAATGGTCATTCCTAACGTTCGCGCCATAGAGAAATGCTTAACCCGCCGGAAAAAAGCCTCAATCCGGTGATCAAGCTGCCAGTGCTCACCCAGCTTAAACAAGCGCTCAACAATCAGCACCAGTAATGTTGTAAACAGCGTCATGTCATCTCCTTGTGTGACGAGGGGGTGACCAGGGCGCGAAACCTTGCCCAGTCAAAAGATGGCCCAGGATCGGTCTTCCGTTCGGGCGCAATATTGCAATGCCCAGTCATGTTGCTGGCAATCGCCGGATAACGCTGAATCAGCGTCTGCGTCACGGCAGCCAGTTGCTGGTACTGAACATCGGTATAAGCCAGCGTATCCGTACCTTCAAGCTCAATACCAATTGAAAAATCATTACAGCGTTCACGCCCCTGATAGCAGGAGACGCCTGCATGCCAGGCACGTTTGCCAAAGGGAACATATTGCACAACCTCGCCGTCACGGCGGATCAGACAATGGGCAGAAACGCGCAAATGGGCAATTTGTGCAAAAAAGGGATGGGCGTTGGGATCAATTGTTCCAGTAAATAACGCGTCTATCCATGGGCCGCCAAATTCACCGGGTGGCAGGCTGATATTATGCACCACCAGCAAAGAAGGGCTTTCGTCATCCGGGCGGCAATCGTAATGAGGAGAGGGAACGCGTCGCGCCTCTGCCAGCCAGCCCTCGTCTAACAACATGCAGAATCTCCTTATTGGTGGTGCTCATATCAGGTTCAGGGTAGCATGTTTCTACCTTATGATTCGTTAGCAATTTGGAGTTTTATCATGCCGCCTCGCCGCTATAACCCTGACTACCGACGTGACGCGCTGTTGGAACGCATAAATCTCGATATCCCTGCCGCGGTTGCCCAGGCGCTGCGCGAAGATTTAGGCGGAGAAGTTGATGCCAATAACGATATCACCGCACAGCTTTTACCTGAGGATATGCGTTCTCATGCCACTGTCATTACACGCGAAGAGGGTGTTTTTTGTGGGAAACGCTGGGTGGAAGAGGTCTTTATTCAACTGGCTGGCGATGATGTCAACATCACCTGGCATGTCGAAGATGGCGACAGCATTAAGGCTAATCAACCGCTGTTTGAGCTGGACGGCCCTTCCCGCGTGTTGCTAACCGGCGAACGTACCGCACTCAACTTTGTGCAGACGCTTTCGGGCGTAGCGAGCGAGGTGCGTAAATACGTCGATCTGCTGGCGGGGACAAAAACCCAACTGCTGGATACGCGTAAAACGCTGCCAGGGCTGCGTACGGCGCTGAAATACGCGGTGCTCTGTGGCGGCGGCGCGAATCATCGCCTGGGGCTTTCTGATGCCTTCCTGATTAAAGAGAACCATATTATTGCTTCTGGTTCGGTACGTCAGGCCGTGGAGAAAGCCTTCTGGCTACACCCGGATGTTCCGGTTGAAGTGGAAGTGGAAAGCCTGGATGAACTGGATGATGCGTTGAAAGCCGGAGCGGACATCATCATGCTGGACAACTTCGAAACCGACCAAATGCGCGAAGCGGTCAAACGTACCAACGGCCAGGCGCGTCTGGAAGTATCGGGTAACGTTACCTATGAAACGCTACGCGAATTCGCAGAAACCGGCGTGGATTTCATCTCTGTGGGCGCACTGACCAAACATGTCCGCGCACTCGACCTCTCGATGCGTTTTCGCTAATCGCTAACTATTCTGCCCGATGGCGCTTCGCGTATCGGGCCTACAGCCCCCAGCCAGATAGACCTTATACGCCGCGGTCTGGCTATTTATTCGAGCGCCTTCGCAAATACGTTGTCTGATTCTGTAATTTCGTAAAATTCCTCTGAACCGGCTTTCTCGTTCTATTTTTTGCCCCTCGCCTAAAATCCCTTCGATTTGCCAAAGTAGCGCCAGCTAACTCAAGGAGCAAATCAACAATGGACAAACAACGAGGTTTCACGCTAATCGAACTGATGGTGGTCATTGGCATCATTGCCATCCTCAGCGCTATCGGTATCCCGGCTTACCAAAACTATCTGCGCAAAGCCGCGCTGACGGACATGCTGCAAACCTTTGTCCCCTACCGTACTGCCGTCGAACTCTGCGCGCTGGAGCACGGCGGAACAGAAACCTGTGATGCTGGGACAAATGGGATCCCCTCTGCGACCACCACCCGCTATGTCTCAGGTATGAGCGTTGAAAAAGGTATCGTCAGCCTCACTGGGCAGGAAAGTCTGAATGGGCTAAGCATCACCATGACGCCCGGTTGGGACAACGCCAACGGCATAACGGGCTGGAATCGCAACTGCGCTATCCAGAATGACAGCGCGCTGCAACAGGCTTGTGAAGACGTTTTTCGCTTTGATGCCAACTAAGGAAAAGAGATGAATACCACACAACTGACGGCACTTTGCCAACGTTATCAGGGAATATTGTTGGATGCAGACAATGACGTGGTGCATATCGCCGTTGTGGATGCCCCTTCCCACGAACTGCTGGATGCACTGCATTTTGCAACGACCAGACGTATCGATATTGTGTGCTGGACACGTCAGCAAATGGAGGGTCACACACACACGCCACATAAAATGCTCCCGGCCATCATCACAGAAAGCAGCGCAACTGCCGCGGGGTTGCTGAACCATGCTTTTCAATCCGCGTTGGCACAACGGGCTTCTGATATTCATATTGAACCTGCGGAGAATCACTACCGGATCAGGATGCGTGTGGATGGCGTACTACACACATTGCCGGACGTCACCACAGAGATGGGCATAGCTCTCACCGCAAGATTAAAGGTATTAGGCAGTCTGGATATTGCCGAGCACCGACTCCCGCAAGATGGGCAATTTACCGTGGAGATTTCAGGTGAACCCATTTCGTTTCGCATCGCCACGCTGCCTTGCCGATGGGGTGAAAAAGTAGTGCTACGCCTGCTTCACCAGGTTAATCAAACGCTGGAGATCAACGCACTGGGCATGTCTGAGGCACAGTTGGCTACGTTTTCACAAGCATTACAGCAACCACAGGGATTGATTCTGGTCACCGGGCCGACCGGGAGCGGCAAAACGGTTACCCTGTACAGTGCGCTACAAACCCGAAACACCCCCGACGTGAATCTCTGTAGCGTAGAAGACCCGGTCGAGATCCCCATTGATGGGCTCAATCAGACACAAATCCATCCTCGCGCCGGGCTTAATTTTCAGGGTGTATTACGTGCACTGCTACGCCAGGATCCCGATATTATTATGGTGGGCGAAATCCGCGACGGCGAAACAGCTGAGATTGCCCTAAAAGCCGCACAAACCGGTCATCTGGTTCTTTCGACACTGCATACCAATTCCACCAGTGAAACACTGATACGGCTGCAGCAAATGGGGGTGGCTCGCTGGATGATTGCCTCCGCGCTGACGTTAATTGTTGCACAGCGATTAGTCAGAAAATTATGCCCACATTGTCGGCGACGACTTGATACTCCCATAACACTCCCGGCAACACTTTGGCCCACGCCACTACCGCGTTGGCAGGCACCCGGTTGCCAACACTGCTATCACGGATTCTATGGGCGAGCCGCTCTGTTTGAAGTACTGCCCATTACGCCAGCATTACGACAACGTATTGCCGATGGCTCCTCCGCAGACGTTGTGGAATCAGATGCTCAGCAAGCGGGTATGAGTACTCTTTTCGAAGATGGCTGTCAGGCTGTGGAACAAGGGTTAACGACATTTGAAGAACTGATCCGCGTACTGGGCATGCCCCATGTCAGCTAAACAGCTATGGCGCTGGCAAGGAATAACGCGCGAAGGCCAGCCTGTAGCAGGGATGCTATGGGCTGATACCCGACCATCGCTCCTGTTTGTGCTCGAACAACAGCAGATTATACCGATTCGCATTAACCGGATGCGCGTTAAAACCTCGCACTGGAGCAGAACAAACAGTGCCGAAGCCATACGCCAGTTGGCAACATTGCTTAAAGCGGGATTGACGCTTTCCGCTGGGTTAACTCTGCTTGCTGAACAGCATCCCAGCAACCAATGGCAGGCATTACTGCGCACACTGGCTTACGATATGGAACAAGGCATTGCGCTGTCAGCCTCGCTTTCACGGTGGCAACACGTATTTCCCCCGCTGTACCAGGCAATGATCCGCACCGGAGAGCTAACGGGAAAACTGGACGACTGCTGCTTTGAACTTGCCCGTCAGCAAAAAAACCAGCAGCAACTGGCGGATAAAGTTAAAAAAGCACTACGGTATCCCATTATCATTCTTGCCATGGCGATAATGGTCGTGCTGGCGATGCTGCATTTTGTGTTACCTGAATTTGCCGCCATCTATCGCACGTTCAACACCCCGCTACCGTCGCTCACTCAGTGGATTATGGCCGCGGCACACTACAGCAGTCGATGGGGATGGCTGGCAGGGTTGCTCTGCCTGGTGCTGGTAACAACATACGGGTTGGTAAAGCAGAAACCCTACTGGCTTATTCTGCGCCAGAAAATACTGCTGCACTTTCCCATCATCGGGCCGATGGTCAGGGGGCAAAAACTCACACAGATCTTCACCGTACTGGCATTAACACAAAACGCGGGCATTCCCTTTCTGCAAGGCCTGGAAAGTGTCACTGAAACCCTTAACTGCCCTTACTGGGCCCAACGTTTGGCACAGGTGCATCACGATATCAGCGCCGGGGAGCCAGTCTGGCTGGCACTTAAAAATAGCGGTGAATTTAGTCCACTGTGCTTACAACTGGTGAGAACAGGTGAAGCTTCCGGTTCGCTGGATGCAATGTTGCAAAATCTCGCCCGACATCACAGCGAGTACACGCTGTCCCAGGCCGAAAATTTGGCGGCATTACTTGAGCCGGCCTTGCTTGTCATTACGGGGTTGATTATCGGTACGCTGGTTGTGGCAATGTATTTACCGATATTTCATCTGGGGGATGCAATGAGTCACGTGGGATAAGTTCAAATGCCGGATGGCGGCGTAAATGCCTCATCAGACCTACACAGAGCATGAGCGTAGGCCTGATAAGCTTTGCGTCATCAGGCATTTAACAGTACGACCAGCTCTTACAGACTATTGAAGACGCGGTTTTCTTGTTCCTGTACGCGAATAAAGGTTGTCCGTTTGGTCAGCTCTTTCAGGCGGGATGCACCGACATAAGTACAGGCTGAACGCAGGCCGCCAAGGATATCACGAGCGGTGTTATCAACTGGGCCACGCAGTGGCAGCTTAACGGTTTTACCTTCAGCGGCACGATATTGAGCAACACCACCAACATGGCGCGTCATAGCAGACTCAGAGCTCATACCGTAGAACAGCATGAATTTCTCACCGTTCTCTTCAACGATTTTACCGCCGCTTTCTTCATGACCGGCCAGCATGCCGCCGAGCATCACGAAGTCCGCACCACCGCCAAACGCTTTTGCCACATCACCAGGCATTGTGCAGCCACCGTCGCTGACAATCATGCCGCCCAGGCCGTGCGCTGCATCAGCACATTCAATGACGGCAGAAAGCTGTGGATAGCCAACGCCGGTTTTTACGCGGGTGGTACATACAGAACCTGGGCCAATACCCACTTTGACGATATCAGCACCGGAAAGTACCAACTCTTCACACATCTCGCCGGTGACCACGTTGCCAGCACAAATCGTTTTTGTCGGCCAGGCCGCACGTGCTTTCGACACAAACTGAACAAAATGCTCTGAGTAGCCATTTGCCACATCAATGCAGATAAAGTTCAGCGCTGGATTCAGTGCCAGTATCTGTTTGGTTTTTTCGAAATCAGTGTCCGAAGTCCCGGTTGAAACCATCACGTGTTTCAGTACATCGGCAGAGGAGTCCGCAATGAAAGCGGCCCAGTCTTCAACGGAATAATGTTTATGCACAGCGGTCAGGATGTCGAAGGAGGCAAGTGCCGTTGCCATGGCAAACGTCCCGACGGTGTCCATGTTCGCGGCGATAATCGGCACGCCGGACCAGGTCTGACCTGAATGTTTAAAGGTGAATTGACGTTCCAGTTCAACATCGGAACGACTTTTGAGAGTAGAACGCTTAGGGCGGATAAGAACGTCTTTGAAACCTAACTTCAGATCTTCTTCGATACGCATGTGCGGATTCCTGGGGTTAATGGCGAAAAATCGAAACTCACAACTCCAGTGACGCTATCATACGCACTAATCAATGCCGCGCAAGACTGCGAAATTCTCTTTTTTTACGCTACAATCCCATAAATTTACCTGGCGATTAGTAGGTTAATCCTGCATCAGCTTCGCCTTTGCATGCTTAATTTTTAACTGTTTGATAATCAAACCAAAACTCCAGGATCTGGATCTATGAGGTATACGGTAGCCTTAACCGGCGGCATTGGCAGTGGTAAAAGTACCGTTGCAAATGCATTCGCTGACCTCGGAATAAACGTGATTGATGCGGATATCATTGCGCGCCAGGTGGTCGAACGTGGCATGCCTGCCCTACAGGCAATTGCAGAACATTTTGGCTCCGACGTTATTGCTGCGGATGGCTCGTTACAACGGCGAATTTTACGCGAACGCATTTTTTCCGATCCTGATGAGAAAAAATGGCTAAATGCCTTACTCCACCCACTTATTCAGCAGGAAACACAGCGTCAGTTTCAGCAAGCGACCTCCCCTTATCTGTTATGGGTCGTCCCCTTGTTGGTAGAAAACGCGCTGTATGAAAAAGCCGATCGCGTACTCGTCGTGGATGTCACCCCTGAGACTCAACTCAGGCGAACCATGCAGCGTGATGATGTTACGCGCGAGCACGTTGAACAAATTTTGGCTGCCCAGGCAACACGTGAAGCGCGCCTTGCCGTGGCAGATGATGTTATTGATAATAATGGCGCACCGGATGCCATCGTCTCGGATGTCGCCCGCCTGCACGCGCTCTATTTGCAATTCGCGTCGCAGTTTGTCTCACAGGAAAAACCGTAATGCACACCCAGGTCCTTTTTGAACACCCTCTCAATGAGAAGATGCGTACATGGCTGCGCATTGAGTTTCTGATCCAGCAACTCTCCATTAATTTGCCCATTGTGGATCACGCAGGTGCACTGCACTTTTTCCGCAATGTGGGGGATTTACTGGATGTATTTGAACGTGGCGAAGTCCGTACTGAACTCCTCAAAGAGCTGGAAAGACAGCAGCGAAAACTTCAGGCCTGGGTTGAAGTTCCCGGCGTCGATCAAAGCAGAATCGACTCTTTACGTCAGCAGTTAAAAAGTGCGGGCAGCATTCTGATTTCAGCCCCGCGCATCGGACAAACCCTGCGTGAAGACCGTCTGATTGGCCTTGTTCGTCAGCGTTTAAGTATTCCCGGCGGATGCTGCAGTTTTGATTTGCCGACTTTACATATCTGGCTGCATCTACCACAGACTCAGCGTGACGCGCAGGTTGAGACCTGGCTTGCCAGCCTGAATCCTCTCAACCAGGCATTGTCTCTGGTGCTGGATTTGATCCGCAACTCTGCACCGTTTCGTAAGCAAACCAGCCTGAATGGTTTTTACCAGGACAACGGCGATGATGCAGATCTATTGCGTCTACAATTGCCGCTCGCTTCGCAGCTTTATCCGCAAATATCAGGTCATAAGAGCCGCTTTGCCATTCGCTTTATGCCGCTGGATAGCGAGAACGGTCAGGTACCTGAACGCCTCGATTTCGATCTGGCGTGCTGTTAAGGAGTTAAGATGTCTGAACAAACTATCGTAAACTGCCCAACCTGCGGTAAAGCTGTCGTGTGGGCAGAAGTCAGTCCGTTTCGTCCATTCTGCAGCAAACGTTGTCAGTTAATCGACCTGGGTGAATGGGCCGCGGAAGAGAAGCGAATCCCAAGCTCCGGCGATCTGTCAGAAAGCGACGACTGGAGTGAAGAGCAGAAGTAATTCTGCTAATACGGTAGGCCAGACAAGCATTGCACCCCATTAATAATTTGCCGGATGCGGCGTTGCCTTATCCGGCCTACGAACTAAAACGTAGGGCGGGCAAGCGTAGCGCCCCCGCCATAATTTGCAGGATACCGCGTTGCCGCATCCTGCCTACGAACGACAAATTAAGAACACCATTAGCCAGCAATCAACTTTTCAATGACCGGTGCATTCGCAGGCGGGAAATCGTCCGTATTTAGCGCATCTTGCGCAATCCACTGAGCGGGTTGCCCCTCTTTCCCCCACGGTTCACCTTCCCAGCTTTCAACCAGCCAGAACCATAAAGTGATATGTCTGTCGGGGAACTGGTACTCCAGTTTTTCGAACAGTGAGCAATTAACGGGTGTAATCCCCACCTCCTCCTGTAACTCACGACTTAACGCCTGCTCTGGTGTTTCACCCGGTTCAATTTTACCGCCGGGAAATTCCAGTTTGTTTGCCATATGAGCATCGGCGGCACGCTGAGTGATAAAAATCTCGTTGTGCTTATTACGAATAATTCCAACAGCAATTTGCAGTACTTTCATATTTATCGCCCATAAAAAAGGCGCAGAATTCTGCGCCTTTTCAGTAAGTTACTTTCTTAGCTCAGACGGCCATGACACTGCTTGTATTTTTTACCGGAACCGCAAGGGCACGGATCGTTACGTCCCACTTTACGATCGCCGGTCTGTGCAGCCAGCTCTTCTGCAACAGCAGACTCATCATCTTTGTGGCTCAGTTGCTGCATCTGCGCTAAACGCTCAGCATCTTCGCGACGCTGCTGCTCCATTGCTTCGACTTCTTCAGGCATACGCACCTGCACTTTGCTCAGGGTGCTGATCACTTCATATTTCAGTGACTCCAGCATAGAGGCAAACATGGAGAAGGATTCGCGTTTATATTCCTGCTTCGGATCTTTCTGCGCATAACCACGCAGGTGGATCCCCTGGCGCAGGTAATCCATCGCCGCAAGGTGCTCTTTCCACAGGGAATCGAGCGTTTGCAGCATCACACCTTTTTCAAAGTGACGCATCATTTCTGCGCCTACGACTTCTTCCTTGCGATGATAGACCTCTACAGCGTTGGCGAGAATACGTTCACGCAGCGTCTCTTCATGCAGTTCAGGCTCTTTATCCAGCCACTCTGAAATCGGCATTTCCAGATCGAAGTCGTTTTTCAAACGTTCCTGCAGACCCGGAATATCCCACATCTCTTCCAGAGACTGAGGCGGAATGTACGCATCAATAGTCGCTTTGAAGACATCTTCGCGAATACTGTTGATGGTTTCACTAACGTCAGTCACGTCCAGCAGTTCGTTACGCTGGGTATAGATAGCGCGGCGCTGGTCATTCGCAACGTCATCGTATTCCAGCAGTTGCTTACGAATATCGAAGTTACGGCTCTCTACTTTACGCTGGGCATTAGCAATAGCTTTCGTTACCCATGGGTGTTCGATCGCTTCGCCTGGCTTCATACCCAGTTTACGCATCATGCCTGAGACACGGTCGGAGGCAAAAATACGCATCAGCGCATCTTCCATCGACAGGTAGAAACGAGAGGAACCCGCATCACCCTGACGGCCGGAACGACCGCGTAACTGGTTATCGATACGACGAGATTCATGACGCTCAGTACCGATGATATGTAAACCACCGGCAGCCAGCACCGCGTCATGGCGAACCTGCCACTCGGCTTTGATCTGTGCAATTTGCTCTGGCGTCGGATCTTCCAGCTCGGCAACTTCTGCCTGCCAGCTACCACCCAACACGATATCAGTACCACGACCGGCCATGTTTGTGGCAATAGTGACAGCTGACGGGTAACCCGCCTGAGCGACGATTGCCGCTTCGTTAGCGTGGAACTTGGCGTTCAGCACGTTGTGCTTGATACCCGCTTTGTTCAGCTCGTTGGAAACCACTTCAGACTTTTCAATGGAGATCGTACCCACCAGCACCGGCTGACCATTCGCGGTACGCTCTTTAATATCTTCGATAATGGCCTGAATTTTTTCCGCTTCGGTCATGTACACCAGATCCGGTAAATCCTTACGAATCATCGGACGGTTAGTTGGCACCACTACGGTATCCAGTTTGTAGATAGAGCTGAATTCGAACGCTTCAGTATCTGCCGTACCAGTCATACCGGCCAGTTTTTCGTACAAACGGAAGTAGTTCTGGAAGGTAATGGAAGCCAGCGTCTGGTTTTCGTTCTGAATTTCTACGCCTTCTTTGGCTTCAACAGCCTGGTGCAGACCGTCGGACCAACGACGCCCCTGCATGGTACGACCCGTGTGTTCGTCGACGATGATAACTTCGCCGTCTTTCACAATGTAGTCTACATCACGGGTGAACAGCACATGTGCGCGCAGTGCGGCAGTCACGTGATGCATCAGCATGATGTTGCCCGGAGAGTACAACGACTCGCCTTCATCCATAATGCCTTCTTTCACCAGCAGTTCTTCAATCAGAACCAGACCACGTTCGGTAAGGTTAACCTGGCGCGCCTTCTCATCGACAGAGAAGTGGCCTTCGCCCTGGAACGTGTCAGAATCTTCCTTCTCCTGACGGATCAGGTTTGGAATGATTTTGTTCACTTTCTTGTACATTTCCGAGCTATCTTCAGCCGGGCCGGAAATGATCAGTGGAGTACGCGCTTCATCAATCAGGATGGAGTCGACCTCATCCACCAACGCATAGTGCAGTTTACGCTGAACGCGCTCTTCCGGGCTAAACGCCATGTTGTCGCGTAGATAGTCAAAGCCGTATTCGTTGTTGGTACCGTAAGTGATGTCAGCGTTGTAAGCTTCACGCTTGGCCGGTGCTGGCAGACCTGACATATTGATACCTACGGTCATGCCGAGGAACTCAAACAGTGGGCGGTTATTTTCGGCGTCACGCTGAGCCAGATAGTCGTTCACGGTAACCACGTGTACACCTTTCCCGCTTAATGCGTTCAGGTAGGCCGGCAACGTTGCGGTCAGTGTTTTACCTTCACCGGTACGCATTTCAGCGATACAGCGATCGTTGAGGACCATACCGCCCAGCAACTGCACGTCAAAGTGACGCATACCGAACACACGCTTACTGGCTTCACGGACGACCGCGAATGCTTCCGGGATCAGGCTTTCAACGCTGGCGCCTTTTTCCAGACGCGCGCGGAATTCCGCAGTCTTCGCTTTCAGCTCGTCATCGGAGAGTTTTTCCATCTCCGGTTCCATCGCGTTAATGACGTTGACTACTTTGCGCATACGACGCAGCGTACGCTCGTTACGGCTACCGAATACTTTCGTTAATAATTTGATTAGCATAATAAAATCTCAAACGCCCCGCGGTGCGGAGTCAAAAATTATAAGTTGGAAGGTTCTTTTTTAGCTGAGGCGTTGAGGGCCAGCGCGGATCCCCTGCTGCTGGCTTATCCAGACAGGAACACTAAACGCGGCCTGAGAAGTGAAATGGGCATATGTCACGCGACTGACAGTCGCCGGTGGTCTGCCTTCCTGCGTCAGCAGCGCGCTGAGCGTATTCAGTAAAGCAAGATGATGCGCCTGGATTGGCAAAGGTTCTTCGGCAACGGGCAGTGCCTGAGGAGCCATTGCAAAGGAAAGATGACGTATAACCGTACGAATGGCATGCTGGTGCCAGTAATCGACAGTAAAATTCGGGCGACGGTTAGTGGCTTCCAGCAAAGCAAGCTGGCTAAAGTTAACCTTAGCGGATTGATCGTGGTTGCTGGCGGTCGCTTTCGCGGGCGTATTCGGTTCAGCGGCATTACCGATCGCGGGCAGGCCAAAACTCGCCGCGACCATCCCTAATAAGAGATGCGGCCAGAAGTACCGTCTGCCTAACTGTCGCCAGCGCGTCAGTATTCCACTCACGTTAGTGCCACCTAATCTACCCTGCATTTGGGGTTTTAAATTCAAAACGATTTTTGCGCACAAATCTTATCATTAAAGCGTGCACTCCACAGCAGTAATGACAGCAAGTCGCGGTTAAATATGCTTAAGAAAGCATCGATCGCGCTGTATTTTAATCTGACAGCGGGGGAAAAGTCGCATCGGAAAAGACGGTGAGCTATCGGAGGATAAAAAAAACGACTGGCTCACCTGGCCGGAGAGAGTGCCAGATTTACCAGTCGAATTTATGCGACAGATATACACTTCATCTTTCAAGCTGCCTCTTTGTTGGCTGCTTTCTCTCACCCCAGTCACGTACTAGGGTACGCTCCTGTGGATTCGTTCAGTTGCCGCCTTGATGCAACTTGAATGATTTTGTGTATAGTTATTATGCCAGTACGGTCGAAGGTGCTTTGAACGCCAGCGGCAGTTCTGCGTCGTCCTGGAAGGTCACATATTCCCAGGCTTCCTGTTTTGCCAGGACCGCCTGCAACAGTTTGTTATTCAATGCATGACCGGATTTATACGCGGTAAATGCACCAATAATGTTGTGACCACACATGAACAAGTCACCGATCGCGTCGAGCATTTTGTGACGAACGAATTCATCTTCAAAACGCAGGCCGTCTTCGTTCAGTACGCGATAATCGTCAACAACGATGGCACAATCGAAGCTGCCGCCCAGGCACAGGCCGCGGGACTGCAGATATTCGATATCACGCATGAAGCCGAAAGTACGCGCACGGCTGATCTGGCGCATGAACGCATCAGCAGAGAAGTTCATCGCATAGCGCTGCGTGCTGGAGTCGATCGCCGGGTGGTTAAAGTCGATGGTGAAATCCAACGTAAAACCATTATACGGCTTAAACTCAGCCCACTTGTCGCCATCTTCGACGCGAACAGTCTCTTTGATGCGGACAAATTTCTTCGCACTGTTCAGTTCTTCAATACCTGCGTCAAGCAGCAGGTAGACGAACGGAGCAGCACTACCATCCATGATCGGGATTTCCGGGGCATTAACCTCAATAACGATGTTATCGATACCTAAGCCCGCCAGAGCAGCATTAAGGTGCTCAACGGTTGAAATCCGCACATCATGCTCGTTGACCAGACACGTACAGAGCATGGTATCACGCACAGATTTGGCATCGGCCGGGAAATCTACCGGAGGATTCAAGTCGGTGCGACGATAGATGACCCCGGTGTTGGCCGGCGCAGGGCGTAATGTCAGGGTGACTTTTTTGCCGGTATGTAAACCGACACCAGTCGCCTGAACGATACGTTTAAGAGTCCTTTGTTTGATCATCGTATAATCTCGCCAAATTACCTATCCAACCGAAGTGTACTATACATTCGGTGGGCCAGTTTAGCACAAAGAGCCACAATTCCCAAATTCCAGCTAATTCTTAATCAGCTTGCTTACGCAGGAATGCAGGGATATCCAGATAATCCGGTTCTTTAGTGGTCTGCGGCGTATTGTCGTTAACCACCTTCGCTACCGGCTTCTGCTCTTGCGTCAACGGCGCCATACCGTGCTGCTGGTAACGATCCATTACCGGCTGCTGAACCTGCTTGTTGGTCACCAGTGTGATTTCAGGACGCTTGTCCATACCAATTCCAGTGGCAACAACAGTAACGCGCAGTTCGTCGTTCATATCCGGGTCCAGAGAAGTACCGATAACCACGGTCGCGTTATCCGATGCAAATGCACGAATCGTGTTACCTACGGTTTCGAACTCATCCAGGCGCAGGTCGAAGCCCGCAGTAATGTTTACCAACACGCCACGCGCACCAGACAGATCGATATCTTCCAGCAGAGGCGAAGAGATAGCCATTTCAGCCGCTTCTTCAGCGCGATCTTCACCACTTGCCACGCCAGAACCCATCATCGCATAGCCCATTTCGGACATTACGGTGCGCACGTCTGCAAAGTCGACGTTCATCAGGCCCGGACGGGTGATCAGTTCAGCGATACCCTGGACTGCGCCTTTCAGCACGTCGTTCGCTGCGCCAAACGCATCCAGCAGGGAGATACCGCGACCCAGCACTTTCAGCAGTTTGTCGTTCGGGATAGTGATCAGAGAGTCCACATGTTTGGACAGCTCGGTGATACCCTGCTCCGCAAATGCCATACGCTTTTTGCCTTCAAAATTGAAAGGCTTAGTCACGACAGCAACGGTCAGAATACCTAAATCTTTTGCCACTTCAGCAACCACTGGCGCTGCACCGGTCCCGGTACCGCCGCCCATGCCTGCTGCGATAAACACCATGTCTGCGCCGTCAAGCGCTGCACGCAGAGCTTCACGATCTTCGTCTGCCGCATTGCGACCGACTTCCGGGTTTGCACCCGCGCCCAGACCCTTGGTGATGCCGCTACCAATCTGAATGGTCTGTCCAACCGCCGTTTTACGCAACGCCTGAGCGTCGGTATTCACCGCAAAGAATTCAACACCTTCGATGCGCTCACGCACCATGTGTTCAACGGCATTACCGCCGCCGCCGCCGACGCCGATGACTTTAATCACCGCGTCATTGGTCAGTTCCATAGGTTCAAACATAGTTTCTCTCTCCGTTGTGCCTGTCGCCTGAGACCGTAATCGATGCCGGTCTCATAAAAAATTAAAACTCTTTTCGCAGCCAGCTATTGAGTCGTTTAATCCACGAGCCAACTGATGCCGTTACACGTTTTTCAACTTCAGCTTCACCACTTAAATGGGATTCTTTCCCGTAATGAAGCAACCCCACTGCCGTTGAATAATACGGCTCCTGGGCATAATCTGTCAGACCGGTAATATTGAGCGGCGCACCAATACGCACCTGCGTATGGAACACACGCTGAGCGCAGGCCGCAAGACCTTCAATTTGCGCAGCACCACCGGTTAACACAATCCCCGCCGCCAGATGATGTTTCACACCCTGCTGGCGAAGTTGTTCCTGTAATTGCAAAATTTCTTCGTTGACCAGGTTAAGCAGCTCGGTATAACGCGGCTCAATGACCTCAGCCAGAGTTTGACGTTGCAGACTGCGTGGCGGACGACCACCGACGCTTGGCACTTCAACGCTCTCATCTTTGCCAACGATAGAACCCAGCGCACAACCATGACGAACTTTAATGGCTTCAGCATCGCTCGGCGGCGTACCAAAGGCATACGCAATGTCGCTGGTGACCACATTCCCTGCATAAGGGATTACTTTGGTATGGCGCAACGCCCCGCCAGTATAAACGGCGATGTCCATTGTACCACCACCAATATCGACCACGCAGACACCCAGCTCACGTTCGTCTTCCGTTAACACGGAATAACTGGCTGCCAACCCGGCAAATATCAGTTGGTCAACTTTCAGTCCACAGCGTTCAACGGCTTTGACGATATTCTTCGCCATGTCGTTGTGGCAGGTAATCAGATGTACTTTTGCCTGCATACGCACGCCGGAAAGACCGACCGGATTTTTAATACCTTCCTGGTAGTCAATCGCGTATTCCTGTGGAATAACATGCAGTACACGATGCTCATCGCGCACACGTACGGATTTTGCCGTATGCACAACATTTTCCACATCTTCCTGGGTCACTTCCTCTTCGGAAATGGGCACCATACCAATTTCATTCTGACAGCTAATATGTTTACCTGAAAGCGCCAGATACACCGAGGAAATCTGGCAATCTGCCATCAGTTCAGCCTGGTCAATGGCGCGCTGTACGCATTTCACCACTGACTCAAGGTCATTCACCCCGCCTTTATCCATACCTCGCGATGGGCAACTGCCCACGCCAATGATATTGACCATACCGTCGGGCAGAACTTCCCCTACTAAAGCGGCTACCTTCGCGGTGCCAATCTCCAGTCCAACTACCAGTTTTCTGTCCGTCGCCTTGATCATTGTTGTTCTGCCTGTGCCTGATTCTGTTGCTGATTAGATTCCTCAGGAGGCAAGGGAACCCAGCCTACTGCTGCTCCTGAGTCATAACGCAAATCAACGTAGCTAATCCGTTTGCCATCGGTTTGCGCCTGCTGCTGTAAAACCGGGTAGAGTTCCACAAAGCGAGCCAAACGTTTTATCGTATCGCCCCTGCCCAGATTGAGCTTAATATCGTTATTAAGCGTTAACTGCCAGGAACGACGAGCGGTCATCGCCGCTTCCTTCAGGGTGAATCTATCCTTAGCCAGCACCTGCCCCATATCGCGGAACCCTTGCAACACTTCACTTGCGCTGCCTTCAGGGCCATACAACATAGGTAATACCTGCTTGTTAGCCCGACCGGTTGGTATGCTGAACGTATTTCCATCGGCATCCACCATATGTTGGTCATTCCAACGCGCTATCGGCACATATTCAACCAGATGAATCTTCAATTCATCAGGCCACTGCTTTCTGACACTCGCCTGCTTAATCCAGGGGAGACGTTCAATCTGACTTTGGATGATGTTCACATCCTGGGTCATAAAGGTTCCCGGTGCGCCAAGCGCCAGGATGGACTGCCGAATATCGTCATTGCGCGTGTAGTGTCGCTCACCGGTCAATACCAGCTTCGACAATGGCAAACGTTGCGCATCTTCCATCCATCCCAACACGACCCAGCCGCTCACAAACACGGTGCACAGCACTGTCAGCAGAAACAGAATTCCTGCAAGACGCGTTCCATTATTGCGGCGTGAGGAGGCTACCTCGTCTTCATCACCGTTTCGCGTGTTCAGCGCAGCCTGCGACATATCAGTCCGCCAACTCCAGAATTCGTACCACCAACTGCGAGAAGCTCAGCCCCGCCTGACGCGCCGCCATCGGCACCAGGCTGTGGCTGGTCATACCCGGAGAGGTATTCGCTTCCAGCAGATAAAACTGGCCATCGCTGTCCAGCATGACGTCAATACGGCCCCAACCTTTACAGCCCAATGCGTTCCACGCTTTCAGGACTAATGCCTGTAATTCGGCCTCCTGGTCAACTTCCAGACCTGCAGGACAGAAATATTGTGTCTCATCAGACAGATACTTCGCCTCATAATCATAGAAGGTTCCCGCGGGTTGGATACGTATTGACGGTAAAATTTCTTCGCCAAGTATCGCAACTGTGAATTCCGGTCCACTGAGCCATTTTTCAATCAGTACTTCTTCATCATGCTGAAAAGCCAATGCTAATGCAGCTTGCAAAGCATTTTCTTCTTCAACTTTTGACATCCCTACGCTGGAACCTTCACGGCTTGGCTTCACAATCAACGGCAAGCCTAACGCAGAAATTCTCGTAACCACTTCATCGCTAAGTCCTTTTTCAAACTCAGCACGGGTCAATGCTACCCATGGCGCAACGGGCAATCCTGCCCCCTGCCACAGCAGTTTGCTGCGTAGTTTGTCCATTGAGATAGCCGATGCCATGACACCGCTACCGGTATAAGGCAAACCAATCTGCTCCAGCATGCCCTGTAACGTTCCGTCTTCACCACCTCGGCCGTGCAGTGCAATAAACACTTTCTGAAAACCCATCGATTTCAGAAGCGTAACGTCGACCTCTTTTGGGTCAACCGGATGTGCATCCACACCGCCTTCGCGCAAACCCGCCAGCACTGCTGCGCCAGAATTCAACGACACTTCTCGCTCTGCGGAGGTTCCCCCTAACAGGACCGCGATTTTATCAGCCATGTTGTTCTTCCTCCGGGTTTTGCGGCTTCAGTTTGATTTCAGCTAAGGAACGCGCGATTTTGCCGATATTTCCAGCGCCCTGCACCAAAATCAGATCATTACCGGTTAATACCGGTGCCAGCATTTCCGCTACCTGGGCCGGATCGGACACCAGAATAGGATCGATCTTTCCGCGACCGCGAATGGTACGGCACAGCGAACGGCTATCGGCCCCCGGAATTGCAGCTTCACCTGCGGCATACACGTCCAACATCAGCAACGCATCAACCTGTGTCAGCACGTTGGCAAAGTCGTCGTACAAATCGCGTGTACGTGTGAAGCGGTGCGGCTGGAACAACATCACCAAATTTTTGTCCGGCCAACCTGCGCGTGCGGCTTTGATCGTGGCATCGACTTCCGTTGGGTGATGTCCATAGTCATCGACCAGCATCGCCGTTCCGGCTTTACCGTTTACTGGCTCAAGCGGGAATTCACCCAGGAAGTCAAAGCGGCGTCCGGTACCCTGGAAACTTTCCAGCGCGCGCAGAATCGCGTCGTCTTCAATACCCTCTTCCGTTGCCACTGCCACGGCTGCCGCCGCGTTCAAGGCATTGTGACGACCAGGCGCGTTCAACGTCACACGCAAATCGGCCATCCCCTGACGCAGCAGCGTGAAGTGACCTTGTGGGCCAATCTGTTGATAATCTTCTACGCGAACGTCAGCATCATCGCTAAAACCATAGGTGGTGGTCTGACGCCCGACGCGCGGCAACAACTCGCGGATTACCGGATCGTCGACACACATCACCGCACGCCCATAAAACGGCAAGTTGTGCAGGAAATTAATAAACGTCTGCTTTAAATTTTCGAAGTCGCCATGGTAGGTATCCATATGGTCAGCTTCGATATTGGTGACAATCGCCACCATCGGCTGCAAATGCAGGAACGACGCATCGCTCTCATCGGCTTCCGCAATCAAATAACGGCTGTGACCCAGACGTGCATGCACACCTGCTGCCTTTACCAGACCGCCGTTCACAAAAGTCGGATCGAGGCCCGCTTCTGCATAAATACTGGAGACCATCGCAGTGGTCGTGGTTTTACCGTGGGTCCCGGCAATGGCGATGCCGTGACGAAAACGCATCAACTCTGCCAGCATCTCCGCACGGCGGATCACCGGGATACGCGCTTCATGGGCCGCAACAATTTCCGGGTTATCCGCAGAAATAGCGCTGGATACCACCACCACGCTCGCATCACGAACGTTTTCCGGGCGATGGTTGAAAAAAATCGTGGCACCCAGATTCGTCAGTTGCTGCGTAACCGGATTCGGCGCTAAGTCAGAACCGCTGATCTGATAACCTTCATTGGCCAAAACTTCGGCAATACCGCCCATACCAGCACCACCGATGCCGACAAAGTGGATGTGCCGAACGCGACGCATTTCGGGCACGATGGAACGCAGTTTTGCCAGTTGTTGTGTATTCATTCTTTAGCCATTAACTTCTCAGTTCATGCGATGCAAAAGGCATCACCACAATTACACCCGGGCAGCCCGGCTCACTTCAGTTGCAACCCGCTCAGTGGCATCCGGTATGGATGCGGCGCGAGCACGCTCTGCCATGGTTAATAAAGTTTCTCGTGACCACCCGGACAGGGTGCTGACGACGGCATCCACAGTAAACTGCGGCTGCTCAAGAATTTTGGCTGCGCCCGCTTTCTCCAGCGGCAGCGCATTCCAGTACTGTTGTCTGTCTTTATGTTGAAACGGCACGAACAGCGCGGGTAAACCTGCGGCAGCAATCTCACTCACCGTCAGTGCGCCTGAACGACAGACCACCACATCCGCCCACGCGTAAGCTGCTGCCATATCATCAATAAATTCAGTGACCTTATGCTGTGGTTGCCCCGCGTCTGCGTAAGCCTGTTCCACGGTTTGCTGCGCACCTTTACCACTCTGATGCCAGATAGTCACTGCGTCGCCAAGTTTTGCGGCGACCTGCGGCAACGTCTGGTTCAGCACACGTGCGCCCTGCGAACCACCGACAACCAGCACCCGCACCGGACCTTCACGACCAGCCAGACGTTCTTCGGGTAACGGCAGTGCAAGGACATCAGTACGCACTGGATTCCCCACCACTTCCGCATTCGGGAAAGCGCCAGGGAAGGCCTGCATCACCTTCGTCGCGATCTTCGCCAGCCATTTGTTCGTTAACCCGGCGATACCGTTCTGCTCATGCAGCACGACCGGAATACCTAACGACCAGGCCGCCAGGCCGCCAGGGCCAGACACATAGCCGCCCATGCCCAGCACCACATCGGGCTTAAACTGCTTCATGATGGCGCGGGCCTGACGCCAGGCATTAAAAATACGTACAGGTGCAGCCAGCAACGCGTTGAGGCCCTTTCCGCGCAAACCGGAGATGCGAATAAAGTCAATGTCAATGCCATGCTTCGGCACTAAGTCCGCTTCCATACGATCGGCGGTGCCCAGCCAACGAACCTGCCAGCCCTGGGCCATTAAATGGTGCGCAACTGCCAGCCCCGGGAAAACATGTCCACCGGTACCGCCTGCCATCACCATTAACCGCTTCGGTTGACCACTCATCGTGCACCTCGTGTAAACGCCTGGGCTTTTTCCAGACGCGTTTCATAATCAATACGTAACAAAAACATGATGGCTGTCGACATGATCAACAAACTCGAACCACCATAACTGATCAACGGCAGCGTCAGACCTTTCGTTGGCAGCATGCCCGCCGCCGCGCCGACGTTTACCAGAGCCTGGAAGCTAAACCAAATCCCGATAGAGCAGGCTAAGAAACCTGAAAAACGGTGGTCAATTTCCAGCGCCTTACGACCGATCGACATCGCGCGAAAAGCGACGAAGAATACCATTAAAAGAGCGAGTACCACACCGATATAACCCAGCTCCTCCCCAATAATGGCGAAGATAAAGTCGGTGTGCGCTTCCGGCAAATACTCCAGTTTTTGGACTGAATTACCTAACCCTTGCCCCCAAACCTCACCGCGACCAAAAGCCATCAGAGACTGTGTCAGCTGATAGCCGCTGCCAAACGGATCTTCCCAGGGATTCCAGAACGAGGTCACACGGCGAATACGGTACGGTTCGGCGAGGATCAGCAGCACGACAGCGGAAATCCCCATCCCGATGATGGCGATGAACTGCCACAATTTAGCACCAGCCAAAAACAGCATCGCCAGCGTCGTGACGAACAGCACGACCACTGTGCCCAGGTCAGGCTGCGCCAGCAGCAGCACGGCCAGAACCAGAATCACACCCATCGGCTTTAAGAAGCCGCGCAGGTTGTTACGCACCTCATCCACCTTACGCACCAGGTAGTTGGCGAGATAACAGAACAACGACAGCTTGGTAAACTCCGCAGGCTGAATACGCAGTGGCCCCAGCGCAATCCAGCGCGATGCCCCGTTAACCGAGCTGCCTACAACCAGAACGATCAGCAGCATGATGATCGACGCGATCAGCATGGTGGTGCTGTACTTTTGCCAGAACTCCATCGGCAGGCGCAGGGTAATCATCGCCAGACAGAACGCCAGAAAAATATACAGTGCGTCACGCTTAGCAAACAGGAATGGATCGCCTGCCAGACGCTGCCCAACGGGCATTGACGCCGATGTCACCATGATAAAACCGATCGCTGCCAGACCAAACGTCAACCACAACAGCATGCGGTCGTACATGATCAGGCTGTCCGCGTCTTTCTCACGCGAAGCCATCACCCAGCCTTTAAGTGCCGCAAAGACCCACGCCAGGATTCCGAGTCCCGGTACGCGCGGCAGTTTCAGACGAGGGAGAGATAATCGCATCAACCCAACTCCTTCGCCAGGTGGGTAAAGACGTCGCCACGTTGCTCAAAATTCTTGAACTGATCGAGACTGGCACAGGCGGGAGACAGTAGTACCATGTCGCCCGGTTTAACACGCGGGGCGAGCAGGCGCATCGCCTGTTCCATGGTTTCTGTTTGTTCCGCCACTTCCGGTCGCAACGCGGCAAGCTGTGCACCATCACGGCCAAAGCAGTACAGTCGAATGCGATCGCCACTCAGGTAACGGCTTAACGGAGAAAAATCGGCTGATTTCCCATCGCCGCCCAACAGCAGGTGCAGAGTACCCTCAACGTGCAGCCCATTCAGCGCGGCTTCAGTGCTGCCGACATTGGTCGCTTTTGAATCGTTGATCCAACGCACACCGTTATGATTCAGTACCAGTTGGAAACGATGCGCCAGGCCAGTAAAGGTAGTCAATGCTTTCAGGCTGGATGCCCGCGGCAGACCCGCAGCATCCGCCAGCGCTAACGCTGCCAGCGCATTGGTGTAGTTATGTTGACCGGAAAGGGTCATCTCTTTCACGTTCAATACTTTTTCACCCTTCACCCGCAGCCAAGTTTCACCCTGCTGGCGGTTAAGGTGATAGTCACCCATATTGATGCCAAAGCTCACACAGCGCTCATCGGCACCGCGAACCGGCATAGTTAACGCATCATCCGCATTGACTACGCACACTTTCGCATTCTCATAAACGCGCAGTTTGGCTGCACGGTACTGCTGCAGTCCAAACGGATAACGGTCCATGTGATCTTCAGTGACGTTCAAAATGGTTGCCGCGACAGCCCGTAAGCTGGAGGTCGTCTCCAGTTGGAAGCTGGACAATTCCAGAACATACAACTCGCGCTCAGCGTCCAGCAACATCAGTGCAGGCAGGCCGATGTTACCGCCTACACCGACGTTTACTCCGGCCGCTTTCGCCATTTCACCAACCAGCGTCGTGACGGTACTTTTACCGTTTGAACCGGTGATCGCGACAATGGGGGCCTGTGCTTCGCGGCAAAACAGTTCGATGTCACCGACAATCTCAATTCCTGCATCTGCGGCAGCGCTCAGCGAAGGGTGCGCCAGGGCAATACCAGGGCTGGCGACGATTAAATCAGCGGCCAACAGCCAGTCATCATTCAGGCTGCCAACATGATGCTCAACCGCTTCCGGTAATTTATCCAGGCCTGGCGGCGTCGCGCGGGTATCCATGACGCGCGGCGTGACGCCACGTGCCAGAAAGAAATCCACGCAGGACAATCCGGTCAAACCCAGACCGATAATGACGACTTTTTTACCCTGGTAATCAGCCATGATTAACGTACCTTCAGCGTTGCCAGGCCAATCAGGACCAGCATCAGCGAAATAATCCAGAAACGCACAATCACACGCGGTTCCGGCCAACCTTTCAGTTCATAGTGGTGATGAATAGGCGCCATACGGAAAATACGCTGTCCGCGCAGCTTAAAGGAACCCACCTGCAGAATGACCGACAGGGTTTCCACCACAAATACGCCGCCCATGATCACCAGCAGGAATTCCTGACGCAACAGCACGGCAATAATGCCCAGTGCGCCACCCAGAGCCAGTGAACCGACGTCGCCCATAAAGACCTGTGCCGGATAAGTGTTAAACCACAGGAAGCCCAAACCTGCGCCGACAATCGCCGTACAGACGATAACCAGTTCGCCGGCGTGGCGCAGATAAGGAATGTGCAGGTAGTTGGCGAAGTTCATGTTACCGGTCGCCCATGCAACCAGTGCAAAACCGGCGGCCACAAACACGGTTGGCATAATCGCCAGGCCATCGAGGCCGTCGGTCAGGTTGACCGCGTTGCCGGTGCCGACAATCACGAAGTACGCCAGCAGGATGTAGAACAGCCCCAGTTGCGGCATGACATCTTTAAAGAATGGCACCACCAGTTCAGTTGCCGGGGTGTCTTTTCCTGCCAGATACAGCGCAAACGCGACCCCTAATGCAATGACCGACATCCAGAAATACTTCCAGCGCGCGATCAGGCCCTTGGTGTCTTTGCGCACCACTTTGCGGTAGTCATCGACAAAACCGATAATACCGTAGCCAACCAGCACCACCAGCACGCACCACACGTACGGGTTGGATGGGTAGGCCCACAGCAGTACGGAGATAACAATCGCAGTGAGGATCATGATGCCGCCCATGGTCGGCGTACCGCGTTTACTAAAGTGTGATTCCGGGCCGTCGTTACGTACGACCTGGCCAAAGGACATTTTTTGCAAGCGGGCGATCATACGCGGGCCCATCCACAAAGAGATGAACAGCGCGGTCAGCAGGCTGACGATGGCGCGAAACGTCAGATAGGAAAAGACGTTGAAGCCGGAATAATATTTGACCAAATGTTCGGCCAGCCAAACTAACATGTTCCATTCTCCTGTAATGCGCGTACTACCTCTTCCATGGCGGCACTACGTGAACCCTTCACTAAAATCGTCATAATCTGATGTTCTGCAATCAGTGTCTTAAGATGCGCGGCCAACGCGGTTTTATCCGCAAAATGTTCGCCAACGCCGCTGGTGTCGCTGATCGCCTGACTCAGTTTCCCTGTACTCAGCACACGGTCGATGCCCGCAGCTTTCGCTGCCATACCCACCTGTACATGACAGGCTTCGCTTTCCGCGCCAAGCTCTGCCATATCGCCAACCACCAGCACGCGGTAGCCGGGCATTTCGGACAGCACCTGTACCGCTGCGGTCATTGAGCCGACGTTAGCGTTGTAGGAGTCGTCCAGCAGCAGCTGATTTTCTGCCAGTTGAACCGGGAACAGACGCCCCGGCACCGCTTGCAGATCCTTCAGACCCGCTTTCACGGCATCTGGCGTTGCGCCTACCGCCATAGATAGCGCTGCCGCCGCCAGGGCGTTAGCAATATTGTGACGACCCGGCAGGGGCAGCAGAACATCAATGCTTCCGGTTGGCGTTTGCAGCGAAAACTCTGTGCCGTGTGAGGTCACATGAACGTTAGCCGCCGAAAAGTCGCTGTTAGCCGCATTCGGCGAGAAGCGCCAGACTTTGCGATCGCCGATGATGCTCTGCCAGTTCAACCAGTCGTTGTTGTCGGCATTCATAATGGCGACACCGTTCGCTGACAGGCCGGTAAAAATCTCACCTTTTGCCTTCGCCACACCTGCCAGAGAGCCGAAGCCTTCCAGATGCGCGGCGGCCAGGTTGTTCACCAGCGCCGCTTCCGGGCGCGTCAGGCCAACGGTCCAGGCGATTTCGCCCTGATGATTCGCGCCAAGTTCAATAACGGCATAGTCATAATCGTTGTTTAACCGCAGCAGCGTCATCGGGACGCCGATGTCGTTATTCAGGTTGCCCGCGGTATACAGGGTGTTACCACACTGGCTCAGAATGGATGCCGTCATCTCTTTGACGGACGTTTTACCGGACGAGCCGGTAAGCGCCACCACACGAGCAGGAACCTGAGCGCGAACCCACGCCGCCAGCTCGCCAAACGCCTGACGCGTATCTTTAACGATCAACTGGGGCAGATCGGTGTCCAACAGACGGCCGACCAGCAGCGCGCCCGCGCCATTTTCTTTTGCCGTATCGGCAAAATCGTGGGCATCAAAGCGTTCACCTTTCAATGCCACAAATAAACAGCCTGGCGTGACTTTACGCGTATCGGTCGTGACCGCATCAAGGGTCAGATCGCCCCCTTTCAGTTCGCCGCCGAGGATTTCCGCCAGTTGACTGAGCGTTACGCTAATCATGCAATAACCCCCAGCAGACGCGCTGCCGTCACGCGATCGGAGTAGTCGAGACGCTGGGCGCCGACAATCTGATAATCTTCATGGCCTTTGCCAGCGACCAGCACCACGTCATTTTCTTTTGCCTGCATGATGGCGCTAGTGACCGCTTCAGCACGGCCTTCCATTACTTTTGCCTGCCCGGCATCCAGCATACCCGCCAGAATGTCATTGATAATGGCGCGAGGCTCTTCGGTGCGTGGGTTGTCATCCGTAACCACAACGACATCGGCAAACTGCTCCGCAATGGCGCCCATCAACGGACGTTTGCCTTTGTCGCGATCGCCGCCGCAGCCAAAGACGCACCACAGCTTGCCGGTGCAATGCAGACGGGCCGCCTGCAGCGCTTTTTCCAGCGCATCCGGCGTATGAGCATAATCAACCACAACGGTGGTTTTGCCCGGCGCGCTAAACACTTCCATGCGCCCGCAGACCGGCTGCAGCTGTGCCGCCGTTTTCAGTAAATCAGTTAACGGATACCCCAACGCCAGCAGTGTGGCCAGCGCCAGCAGCAAATTGCTGACGTTAAACGCCCCCATTAGGCGGCTTTCAATTTCCCCTTCTCCCCAGGTGGAGGCAAAGCGAATCGTTGCGCCGCTATCGTGATAGTTCACCTCAACGGCTTTCAGCCAACGACCGTGGCAGTTGGGATTGATATGGTTTTCCATCGAGACAGCTACCGCATCCGGCAGCTTCGCCAGCCAGCGGCGACCCACTTCGTCATCCGCATTGACGATAGCCTGCCCACAGTGGTGCGTGGAATACAGCAACCACTTCGCGGCTTCGTAGTGTTCCATATCGCCGTGATAATCGAGATGGTCACGGCTTAAGTTGGTAAATACTGAGGCCGCAAATTTCAGCGCCGCCACGCGGTGCTGAACCAGGCCATGCGATGAAACCTCCATCGCGCCAAAGGTCGCGCCCTGTTCAACCAGTCCCGCCAGCACATGCTGAACGTCAACGGCGGACCCAGTGGTATTTTCCGTCGGGATCACTTTACCCAGCAGGCCATTACCTACCGTTCCCATTACCGCACTGGTTTCGCCAAGCAGTTGGCTCCACTGTGCAAGCAATTGGGTGGTGGTGGTTTTACCGTTCGTTCCGGTCACACCGACCAGACGCATATTTTCAGATGGCTCGTGGTAAAAGCGGCCTGCCAGTGCAGATAAGCGCTCGTTAAGCTGGCTGAGATAGATGACCGGAACGCCGTGCATTTCACGGATTTCGCCGTCTGCGGCCTCATCTTTTGCCTCTGCAATAATGGCAGCCACACCTTGCGCTATCGCCTGCGGGATATATCGACGCCCGTCCGCCTGATGACCCACTACTGCGACAAAGAGATCGCCCGATGCAGCCACACGGCTGTCGAGTGTCATCTCTCGCAGTGCTCGCTCCGGTGCACCCGGCACCCATGGAGCAAGAAGGTCGCGCAAATTACGATCTGCCACCTGTTGCCTCGCCTTGATTATTCACAAATTCATTTTTATCGCCCGTTGTCAGCGCATCCGGCTCGATGTTCATGGTGCGCAGTACGCCGCCCATGATGGCACCGAAGACCGGCGCGGAAACGGCGCCACCGTAATATTTACCCGCCTGCGGATCGTTGATAACAACAACCAGCGCGAAGCGCGGCTGACTCGCAGGCGCAACGCCTGCGGTATAAGCAATGTATTTATTGATATAGCGGCCATCTGGCCCGACTTTTTTCGCCGTACCGGTTTTAATCGCGATGCGATAGCCTTTAATCGCCGCCTTCACGCCGCCACCGCCCGGCAGCGCCACGCTTTCCATCATGTGCACCACAGTGCGTACGGTCGACTCCGGGAAGATACGCTCTCCCGGAACAGGAGGGTCAACTTTAGTAATCGACAGTGGGCGATAAACGCCATAGCTGCCGATAGTTGCGTAGACTCGCGCTAACTGTAACGGGGTTACCATTAGCCCATAGCCGAAAGAGAAGGTGGCCCTCTCTATGTCAGACCACCGTTGTTTTTGAGGATATAAGCCACTGCGTTCTCCGACCAACCCCAAATTGGTCGCTTTTCCCAGCCCAAAACGTGAGTAAGTATCTACTAACGCTGAGGACGGCATCGCTAACGCCAGTTTGGAAACACCGACGTTACTCGACTTCTGCAAAACCCCGGTAAGGGTCAATTCGCTATAACGCGCCACGTCTTTAATTTCGTGACCATTAATTCGGTAAGGAATGGTGTTAAGTACGGTATTTTCACGTACCACGCCACGCTGCAGCGCGGTCATCACCACCATCGGTTTAACGGTAGAACCCGGCTCGAAGACGTCGGTAATGGTACGGTTACGCATTGCGTCTTTCGGCGTACCGGTAAGATTATTAGGGTTGTAAGACGGGCTGTTCGCCATCGCCAGCACTTCACCGGTATTAACATCCACCAGAACCGCACTACCTGACTCCGCCTTGTTAAACGCTACGGCGTTGTTCAGTTCACGGTAGACCAGCGCCTGTAAACGCTCATCAATACTCAGCGCAAGGTTATGCGCCGCCTGGCTGTCGGTAGAGGAAATATCCTCAATGACGCGGCCATAGCGGTCTTTACGTACAATACGTTCGCCCGGTTGTCCGGTGAGCCACTTGTCGAAGCTTTTTTCAACGCCTTCAATCCCCTGGCTGTCAACGTTGGTAAAACCAATGAGGTGAGCGGTCACTTCTCCGGAAGGATAGTAACGGCGGGATTCTTCGCGCAGATGAATACCTGGCAGCTTCAGTTTCTTGATGTAGTCGGCCATGTCAGGGTTTACCTGACGCGCAAGATAAATAAAGCGCCCTTTCGGGTTGGCATTAATTCTGCTGGCCAACTGGTCAAGTGGCAGGTTCAACGCGGTTGAAAGTGCTCTCCAGCGCTCGCCAACGCTCACACCGCCTGCGTCATGAACTTCTTTTGGGTCAGCCCAAATCGCCTTAACGGGAACACTCACCGCCAGCGGACGACCTAAACGATCGGTTATCATACCGCGCGATGTGGCAACTTCCTGTACGCGCAGGGAACGCATATCGCCCTGGCGCACCAGCATGTCTGGCGCGATGATTTGCAGCCAGGCAACACGCCCCAGCAAGAAACCCAGCGCCAGCAAAATACAGCCGCACAGTAACGCAAAACGCCAACTGACAAAGTTGGCTTGTTCTTCCTGACGTTTTGGTTTGTGCGTTTTTGCCGCTGCTTTCATGCGTCGCGTTTATCCTTATTTTTGTACTACGATATTTTCTTGTGAGGGATCAACATGCTGCATTTGCAGCTTTTCCGTTGCGATCCGTTCAACACGGCTATGATCACCGAGCGCGTTCTCCTCAAGGATCAAGTTACGCCATTCGATATCCAGCGCATCTCGTTCCAGAACCAACTGCTCACGCTGCGCGGTCAGTAACCGTGTATGGTGTGCGGTTGTCACGACAGTAACCGCCGTCAAAATAATGCAAATGAACAGGCAGAGTGGCAGCTTCCCAAACCGCAAAAGATCGTCACCGATCACGCCAGGCAAAGCATGGCGCTCGTTGCTTCCTATCGATCCTTTAACTTTGCTGAGGGCTTCTGTCACTCTGCTGATCATGCGTTCGTCCTCTCTGCAATACGCAGAACTGAACTACGGGCACGAGGATTTTCAGCTACCTCTTCTTCACCCGGCATCAACTTGCCTAGTGCTCTCAACTCACGACCGCCCAGTTTTTTGATCTGCGCTTCTGTCATCGGTATTCCAGCCGGAACCTGAGGACCGCGGCTTTGTTCACGCATAAAGCGCTTCACAATGCGATCTTCGAGTGAATGGAAACTAATGATCGAAAGGCGACCACCTGGTGCCAGCACGCTGAGCGAGCTTTTTAGCGCCTGCTCTATCTCCTCCAGTTCACTGTTTACCCAAATGCGCACCGCCTGGAAGGTACGGGTCGCGGGATGTTTGAATTTGTCTTTTACCGGCATTGCTGCTGCAATGACTTCCGCCAGTTCTTTGGTACGGGTCATCGGTTCTATGCGGTTGCGCTCCACGATGGCGCGGGCAATACGTTTGCCGAAGCGCTCCTCGCCAAAGGTTTTAATCACCCAAGCGATATCAGCTTCATCGGCGGTTTGCAGCCATTCAGCGGCAGACTGACCGCGCGTAGGGTCCATACGCATATCTAGCGGACCGTCACGCATGAATGAAAAGCCACGTTCGGCATCATCAAGCTGCGGAGAAGACACGCCAAGATCAAGGAGGATTCCATCGATCTTGCCGGTAAGTCCACGCTCGGCTACATACTCAGCCAGCGCAGAAAAAGGTCCATGAATGATGGAGAAACGGGGATCGGTAATCGTCTGGGCAACGGCAATAGCCTGCGGATCGCGATCGATTGCCAGTAAACGTCCCTCTTCACCAAGCTGTGAGAGGATCAGACGTGAATGACCACCGCGACCAAATGTCCCGTCAATGTAGATGCCGTCTGGACGAATATTCAGGCCATTTACAGCTTCATCCAGCAACACCGTGGTGTGTTTATAATTTTCCATCATCTTATAGAGACAAGTCCTGCAATCGTTCCGACAGCGCGCCGGTCACAGACTGCTCAGCGTCGATATCTTCCTTGACCTGTTGATACCAGGTCGTTTCATCCCACAGCTCAAACTTATTGAACTGCCCAACCAGCATCACTTCTTTTGTCAGTCCCGCGTGTTGTCGCAGAATGGGCGCAATCAATAAGCGACCGGCGTTATCCATCTGACATTCGCTGGCATGCCCCAACAATAAGCGTTGTACGCGACGCTCAGCTGGATTCATGCTCGACAGGCGAGATAGCTTCTGCTCGATAACTTCCCATTCAGGCAGGGGGTACAGCAGCAGGCACGGGTGATGGATGTCAATGGTACAAACCATTTGACCGGTAGCGCTCTCAAGCAGTTGATCCCGATAACGGGTAGGCACCGATAAGCGCCCTTTACTGTCGAGATTAACTAACGTTGCTCCCCGGAACATGCCAGTCTCACCCCCAATTACCACTTTATCCCACAAAATCCCACTTAAAGGAGTTTACGGAGCGGAGGAAAACCTTGTCAAGCAAGTCACGGCGCTCAGCGGAGCAAAAAACCCAATGTTTACGGCTAATATCAGTGTTGAGCAAATTCCGTACAGCAAACGAAGCAAATTAACGTCATGAATATTTGTAAGAAAAAAATCCAACAACTCATCATTGTTTAAAACAACTCAATATCAACCGAGGAAAATATAAAGTGTCAGTTTGCGACGCGAGCGGCATTTTAGGACAATATGCGGCGAGATAACAGTACCAGTTCATCGGTCTGTACGGCCCGTACGGCCAAGGAAGGTGAGAGATTGCCGCAATTCGGCGGCAAAGTGTTTGTTAATTCGGCAAATCCACACAAGCATGTAACAAAATAATACAAACGTAACGCATCGTTACGTATCAATAACCCAAAAAAGGATAGTTGCGTTTTTAAATTAGGATAATTAAAGAATGAATTTCAGATAATTCTAAAGAATATTCTTAAATATAATAAGGTTATTTCTGAGAATTAAATATTTGATGGCATCGAAGCATTCTCCCCAATGCCATCAATAGCAACCACTTAGTTACGGCTAAGGATACCGCGGCGGTACAGATTACGCCGGATACGCGTTAATCCTGGTTTTGGTTTACGCGGTTCATCAAGGCTTGCAAGGACGATCTCCAACACACGTTCAGCCACATCACGGTGGCGCTGTGCTACTGCCAACACCGGGCATTGCAGGAAGTCGAGCAGTTCATGATCGCCAAAGGTCGCAATGGCTAAATCAGACGGCAGTTGCCCATCACGACGCAAAGTCACATCCATCACCCCTTGCAATAGCGCAAATGAGGTGGTGAACAGCGCCTGAGGCATCGGATGCGTTTCCAGCCATTTATCAAACAGCTGTGCTGCTGCCTCCCGTTCATAGCTATTGGCATACAGGAAGTGCACTTCACGCGGATCGTCTTTCCACGCAGTACGGAAACCCTGTTCACGCAGGAAACTGACCGATAATTCAGGGAGCGCCCCCAGGTAGAGCACAGTTTCAGCAGGGAATTTACGCAATTCCTCCGCCAGCATTTGGGCATCATCCTGATCTGCGCCGACAACACTGGTGAAGTGTTCACGATCCAGCGCACGATCCAGCGCCACAATCGGGAATGAACTGTTCGCCCAACGCTGATAGAACGGATGTTCTGGCGGTAATGAGGTAGACACAATAATAGCGTCAACCTGACGCTGTAAAAGATGCTCAATACAGCGCATTTCGTTATCTGGCTGATCTTCAGAGCAGGCAATCAGCAGTTGATACCCACGCTGACGCGCCTGACGTTCCAGGTAGTTTGCAATGCGGGTATAACTCGTATTCTCCAGGTCCGGGATTACCAACCCGATAGAACGTGTGCGTCCAGCACGGAGCCCGGCCGCCACAGCATTGGGGTGGTAATTATGTTCACGCACCACCGCCATGACTTTTTCGACCGTTTTGTCGCTTACGCGGTATTGCTTTGCTTTGCCATTAATAACGTAGCTTGCAGTCGTTCGCGAAACGCCGGCCAACCGAGCGATTTCATCCAGTTTCACAATTGCCCCTTGCGTAAAATGTACAAACCATAACCTTTAAGATGGCATGGGTTAAATTTATTAACATCTAAGCGCAGAATAATGACTGCGGCAACCGCTTTTGTCTCTGGTTACTGCTGATTTCGCAAAAAAAAGCGCAACAGGTAGCATCAGCGAAAACGGGTACGTTACCTGTAGGCCGGATAAGGCGTTTACGCCGCCATCCGGCATGACCTCCACGAGGATGCCTGATGGCGCTGTGCTTATCAGGCCTACCGTCGACTATTAACGCATGATTTTATCACCTCGGGAGAGTCCCACCACACCGGAACGGGCCACCTCTACAATCTTGGCGACTTCACGCAGTGTTGCCAGGAAAGCGTCCAGTTTGTCACTGGTTCCCGCCAACTGCACCGTGTAAATAGACGGCGTGACATCGATAATCTGTCCACGGAAAATTTCCGTGTTTCGTTTCACCTCTTCCCGGCCATATCCACTGGCCTGAATCTTCACCAGCATGATTTCTCGTTCAACGTGAGCACCCTGCCCTAACTCACTCACCCGCAGGACATCCACCAGCTTGTGCAGTTGCTTTTCAATTTGCTCAAGGACCTTTTCATCGCCCACGGTCTGAATCGTCATCCGCGATAAGGTCGGATCGTCAGTCGGCGCGACGGTCAGGCTTTCAATGTTGTAACCGCGCTGGGCAAAGAGGCCTATCACGCGCGATAATGCCCCAGACTCATTTTCCAGTAATACTGATAATATCCGGCGCATAATCAGGTCCTCTCCGTTTTGCTTAACCACATCTCATCCATACCACCACCCCGAATTTGCATCGGGTAGACATGCTCACTGCCATCGACGGTGACATCAACAAACACCAGCCGGTGGTTGCGCACATGTTCCAGTGCTTCACCCAGTTTGCTTTCCAGCTCATCCGGATGATTTATCTGGATACCAATATGCCCATATGCTTCAGCAAGACGGACAAAATCGGGTAGCGACTGCATATAAGACTGCGAATGACGCCCGGAATAGATCATGTCCTGCCACTGTTTCACCATACCGAGATAGCGGTTGTTAAGGTTGAGTACCAGCACCGGCAGCTCATATTGCAGCGCCGTCGACAGCTCCTGGATATTCATCTGAATACTGCCATCACCGGTAACGCAGACTACCGTTTCATTCGGCAGTGCCATCTTCACCCCTAACGCGGCAGGTAAACCGAATCCCATGGTGCCAAGGCCGCCTGAGTTAATCCAACGACGAGGTTTATCAAACGGATAGTAAAGTGCAGCAAACATCTGATGTTGGCCCACATCCGAAGTGACATACGCATCGCCTTTCGTCAGGCGCCAGATGGTTTCAATGACAGCCTGCGGTTTAATGCTCTCACTTTGGGTGTCATATTTCAGGCACTGGCGGGCACGCCAGTGCTCAATCTGTTGCCACCAGTCACGGTTATCATCCAGCGGTTGCTGTGATTTCTCCTGCTCCAGCAGCTCTAACATCTGCTCAAGCACCAGGCGAGCATCGCCAACGATTGGAATATCCGCAGTGACGGTTTTTGAAATAGAGGTGGGGTCGATATCGATATGTAACACGGTCGCATTCGGGCAATACTTTGCCAGATTATTGGTCGTACGATCGTCAAAGCGAACGCCGACCGCAAATATCACATCCGAATGATGCATAGTCATATTCGCTTCATAAGTACCGTGCATGCCCAACATGCCCAGCGCCTGACGATGCGTTGCCGGAAATGCGCCTAACCCCATCAACGAGGAAACGACAGGTAGGTTCAGGGCTTGTGCAATCTGGCCCAGTTGCTCGTGGCAGGCCGCATTCACTGCACCACCACCAACATAAACCACCGGTTTTTTAGCCGCCACCAGCGTTTGCAGCGCCCGTTTGATCTGTCCCTTGTGCCCTGTCGTCGTCGGATTATACGAGCGCATACTTACTGATTCAGGCCAGCTATAAGGCAATTTCTTCGCAGGATTCAGGATATCTTTCGGCAAATCCACAACTACAGGACCGGGGCGACCGCTTGCGGCCAGCCAAAAGGCTTTCTTCAGCACCTGAGGTATATCTTCCGTTTGCTTGACCAGAAAGCTGTGCTTCACCACCGGACGGGATATCCCCACCATATCGCACTCCTGAAAGGCATCGTAGCCAATCAGAGAGGTAGCCACCTGCCCGGAGAGGATCACCAGCGGGATGGAGTCCATGTACGCCGTTGCGATCCCCGTGATCGCATTGGTTGCACCCGGCCCTGAGGTGACCAACACAACGCCCACTTCCCCCGTGGCACGTGCCAGACCATCGGCCATATGGACCGCGGCTTGCTCATGGCGGACCAGCACATGATCAATACCACCGACCGTATGCAAAGCATCATAAATATCGAGGACTGCGCCCCCGGGATACCCGAATACCTGCTTCACACCCTGATCGATGAGCGATCGGACGACCATCTCGGCTCCAGACAACATCTCCATGGCTTGCCTCCACTCTTATAATGAATAACGGTTTAACAACACATTAACCGCTGACGATAAGGCATGGCAATTGACACCGAAGTGGTGGTGTAACCGCGGATAAGAATAAAACGGAGGAAAGAATCGAATAAACGGAGAATTAAACCAGTATAAGCAAATGAAATGACAAATAATCGCTTAAAAATGGACACTTACAGCGATTACTCTAATTTTTCACCCTCACAGGAAAAAATCAAAAGCAGATTTCAGCATAAAATTTTAAATAAAAATAAAAAAGCAGAATAAACCAGATGTTTCATCGGATTTACTCTGCCATAGGTCACTGCTTACAGATGGAGACTAACAGCTCTTCCATCCATTGATGCCCTTTATCCCGACCAGCGGCTTCATGCCAGGAAAGATAGCAAGTCCGGCTATTCAATTTTAAAGGTAGCGGTAATATTTGCAGTTCTAAAGCCTCGGAGAACTCTTCAGCTAACCAGCGTGGCGCAATAGAAACCAAATGAGTTTGAGATACAATATTCAGCACACTGATTAATGCCATTCCCTGATAAGCAACGCAGGTTTGTTTATCCTGAGTGTCATACCAGGGCTGACTGAATGACGCAAAGCGATCGAGAGAAACTACGGCATGCTGTTCATTATAGACATCACTTTCCAGCAATGGACCGCTAATGCGCGGGTGTTTTTTACTTGCGACTAACACCATCTCATCATTGAATAACGGAATACTGGTGAATTCAGGACGGCGGAATTCTTCATAACTAATAACGAATTCTGTTTCCTGATATCGCAATTGATGTTCTGTATTTTGGTTGAGCGATGATTTAAATACGACATGAATATTAGGTGCAACTTGCTCAACGCGATTGTAAATCAAGGACGTGAGGATATTATCCAATGGGCTACAGACGCAGAGATTAAATACTCGTGAGCTGCTGGCAGGTTCAAAACCGGACCCTGGCAGTTCATTCTGCACCAATTGCAGTGCCTGACGAACAGAGCCAAATAGCTGAAAAGCCCGTGCTGTTGGCTGGATGCCTCGGCCATAGCGCACAAAGAGCTCATCATTAAACATAACCTTCAGACGTGCGACTGCGTTGCTGACTGCAGGCTGCGACATGCCCAGAGAATGCGCTGCGCGAGTAATATTCTGTTCTTGCATCACCGCGTCAAAAACGGTTAATAAATTAAGGTCAACCATGCGCAGCTGCGGCTTCCCCATCTCTAAAAGATTAGGTTTATCTATTATTTTTACTTCTGGCATATTTAACTCCACTGTCACTCTAAACTCCCTTTTCCCAGACGGAGCTCAGAAATAACCTCCGCTAATATGATTTACCATGCATATAAAATAAGAAAAAGGGAAAGCATTAAAATTAGGAAAACATAAAGGCCCTGACCTGAATTAACAAAAACCAATACGAGCGCAGTGTGGCAGAGGTCACTGCACGATGATTCATACGTTTAAATGTCGAAAACAATATAACCATAACCATGGCGAATATACAATCATGCACTAAGTGAATGTATATTTAAGTTTTAATTAAATTTTTATATCATTAACACCGTGATGCTTAACATTTATTTATCAATCATTTTTCCCACGGCACCTCAAACCCATTCAAAGTTAGTATAAAAAACCGATAAATCATAAAGATAAAAAATCCATACACAAGTTATCCCTTCAATATGCCGTTACAATAGCTGAAAACAAATATGCTCAAATATGTCAAATCGTGAAAAGTATGTAATCCACACGCTGATTTATTTTATACAACCATAAAAATTCAGCACAATTCGCTCAAAGTTCAGGAGATTTTTTCCGCCGACTGGGGGCATTTGTGGGGGATGGGGTTGACATCAATCTTCATATCCAGTACCACTAAAAGCATATCGCATTCGCCTGGAGCTTAATTGATGACTTACATTGCTCGTTTTAACGGTCTACTACTACTAAACGCATTCTCATTGCGCGGTAGACTGGTGGACGATATTCAGCATTAAGTCAGCTCCAGTTAAGACAAAAACCCGCGCCATTGCGCGGGTTTTTTTATGCTCGAAGCAAGGCGCCCTAAACACCAAGGACCTAAACCATGAGCCAGCAAGTCATTATTTTCGATACCACCTTACGCGATGGTGAACAGGCGTTACAGGCAAGCCTGAGTGTGAAAGAAAAACTGCAGATAGCTCTGGCCCTCGAGCGTATGGGCGTTGACGTGATGGAAGTGGGTTTTCCTGTTTCTTCACCGGGTGACTTTGAATCAGTACAGACCATTGCCCGTCAGGTCAAAAACAGCCGTGTTTGTGCGTTAGCTCGCTGTGTGGAAAAAGATATCGATGTGGCTGCTGAATCTCTGAAAGTGGCTGAAGCTTTCCGCATTCACACATTCATTGCCACGTCACCGATGCACATCGCGACAAAATTGCGCAGTACGTTGGATGAGGTGATTGAACGTGCGGTCTACATGGTTAAGCGAGCGCGTAATTATACCGATGACGTGGAGTTCTCATGCGAAGACGCAGGTCGTACCCCAATCGCCGATCTGGCTCGTGTGGTAGAAGCGGCCATTAATGCCGGTGCCAGAACCATCAACATTCCCGATACCGTCGGTTACACCATGCCTTTCGAATTTGGCGCAATCATTTCTGGTCTGTATGAACGCGTACCGAATATCGATAAAGCCATCATCTCCGTACACACCCATGATGACTTAGGCCTGGGCGTCGGTAACGCACTGGCGGCTGTTCATGCGGGCGCCCGTCAGGTGGAAGGCGCGATGAACGGTATCGGCGAACGTGCGGGTAACTGCTCGCTGGAAGAAGTGATCATGGCGATCAAAGTGCGCAAAGATATCCTGAACGTGCAAACCCGTATTAATCACCAGGAAATCTGGCGTACCAGCCAGTTAGTCAGCCAAATCTGCAACATGCCAATTCCGGCCAACAAAGCGATTGTCGGTAGTGGTGCGTTTGCTCACTCCTCCGGTATCCATCAGGACGGCGTGCTGAAAAACCGTGAAAACTACGAAATCATGACGCCTGAATCCATCGGCCTGAACCAGGTACAGTTGAACCTGACCTCCCGTTCAGGACGCGCTGCGGTGAAACATCGTATGGATGAGATGGGCTATAAAGAAAGCGAATACAGCCTGGACAATCTGTATGACGCATTCCTGAAGCTGGCAGATAAAAAAGGTCAAGTGTTCGACTACGACCTGGAAGCGCTGGCCTTTATTAACAAACAGCAGGAAGAACCAGAACACTTCCGTCTGGACTATTTCAGTGTGCAGTCTGGTTCTAATGACATTGCTACCGCCTCCGTCAAGTTGGCCTGTGGCGAAGAAGTCAAAGCCGAAGCGGCTAACGGTAACGGCCCGGTCGATGCTATTTATCAGGCCATTAACCGCGTGACGGAATACAACGTCGAACTGGTCAAATATAGCCTGACCGCTAAAGGCCACGGTAAAGATGCGCTGGGTCAGGTGGATATCGTCGCCAACTATAATGGTCGCCGCTTCCACGGCGTTGGTCTGGCAACAGATATCGTCGAGTCTTCCGCCAAAGCGATGGTACATGTGCTGAACAACATCTGGCGTGCTGAAGAAGTCGAAAAAGAATTGCAACGCAAAGCTCAGAACAACGAGAACAACAAGGAAACCGTGTGATGTCGAAGAATTATCATATTGCTGTTTTGCCGGGTGACGGTATTGGCCCGGAAGTGATGGCGCAAGCATTGAAAGTATTGGACGCAATTCGCAACCGTTTTGGCATGCGCATTACCACCAGCCACTATGACGTGGGCGGTGCCGCTATCGATAACCACGGTCAACCGCTGCCGCCAGCGACGGTTGAAGGCTGTGAGCAAGCCGACGCCATTCTGTTTGGCTCCGTTGGCGGTCCGAAATGGGAACATCTGCCGCCTAACCAGCAACCCGAGCGTGGTGCGCTGCTGCCGTTGCGTAAGCACTTCAAATTATTCAGTAACCTGCGTCCGGCGAAGTTGTACCAGGGGCTGGAAGCCTTTTGCCCGCTGCGCGCCGACATTGCAGCTAACGGTTTCGACATCCTGTGCGTGCGTGAACTGACCGGCGGGATCTACTTCGGTCAGCCAAAAGGTCGCGAAGGCAGCGGTCAACATGAAAAAGCCTTTGATACTGAGGTTTATCACCGTTTCGAGATCGAGCGAATTGCCCGTATCGCGTTTGAGTCTGCGCGCCAGCGTCGTCGTAAAGTCACGTCGATTGATAAAGCCAACGTGCTGCAAACCTCCATCTTGTGGCGCGAAATCGTCAATGAAATTGCGAATGAATATCCGGACGTTGAACTGGCGCATATGTATATCGACAACGCGACAATGCAATTAATCAAAGACCCGTCCCAGTTCGACGTACTGCTGTGTTCAAATTTGTTTGGTGACATTCTGTCTGATGAGTGCGCCATGATCACGGGCTCAATGGGCATGTTACCGTCTGCCAGCCTGAATGAGCAGGGCTTTGGCCTGTACGAGCCGGCTGGCGGTTCTGCACCCGATATCGCAGGGAAGAATATTGCAAACCCGATCGCCCAAATTCTGTCACTGGCCCTGCTGTTGCGTTACAGCCTGGATGCCAATGATGCGGCAACCGCAATTGAGAGCGCCATCAACCGCGCATTAGAAGAAGGTATTCGCACCGGTGACTTAGCCCGTGGCGCTGCCGCAGTCAGTACCGATGAGATGGGCGATATCATCGCTCGCTACGTCGCTGAAGGGGTGTAATCATGGCTAAGACGTTATACGAAAAATTGTTTAATGCGCACGTTGTCTTTGAGGCGCAAAACGAAACCCCACTGTTATATATCGACAGACATCTGGTGCATGAGGTGACCTCTCCGCAGGCATTTGATGGTTTGCGTGCGCATGGCCGCCAGGTTCGCCAGCCGGGTAAAACCTTTGCCACTATGGACCACAACGTTTCGACGCAAACGAAAGACATTAACGCCTCGGGCGAAATGGCGCGTATTCAGATGCAGGAGCTGATCAAAAACTGCAATGAATTTGGCGTGGAACTGTACGATCTGAACCACCCATATCAAGGCATCGTCCACGTGATGGGGCCAGAACAAGGCGTAACTTTACCGGGCATGACCATCGTCTGCGGTGACTCGCATACCGCCACCCACGGTGCGTTCGGCGCGCTGGCGTTTGGAATCGGGACCTCCGAGGTTGAGCACGTCCTGGCCACTCAGACCCTGAAACAGGGTCGCGCGAAAACCATGAAGATCGAAGTTAATGGTAAAGCCGCTCCCGGCATCACAGCCAAAGATATCGTACTGGCCATTATCGGTAAAACCGGTAGCGCAGGCGGCACCGGACATGTCGTTGAGTTTTGCGGCGAAGCCATTCGTGCACTGAGCATGGAAGGCCGTATGACGCTGTGCAACATGGCCATTGAAATGGGTGCCAAAGCGGGCCTGGTTGCACCGGATGAAACCACGTTCAACTATGTGCAGGGCCGTTTGCACGCCCCGAAAGGTGACGACTTTGCCAATGCGGTTGAGTACTGGAAAACGCTGAAAACCGACGATGGCGCAACGTTTGATACCGTCGTCACCTTGCAGGCAGAAGAGATCGCACCGCAGGTGACATGGGGAACGAACCCAGGTCAGGTCATTTCAGTGAACGATAATATCCCCGACCCGGCATCATTTACCGATCCCGTGGAACGCGCTTCAGCAGAAAAAGCACTGGCTTATATGGGGCTGAAGCCAGGTATTCCGTTAACCGAAGTCGCTATCGATAAAGTGTTCATCGGCTCCTGCACCAACTCACGTATTGAAGATTTACGCGCCGCGGCAGAAATTGCCAAAGGCCGTAAAGTCGCCCCGGGCGTTCAGGCGCTGGTTGTTCCAGGTTCAGGTCCGGTAAAAGCGCAAGCGGAAGCAGAAGGTCTGGATAAGATTTTCATTGAAGCCGGTTTTGAATGGCGTTTACCCGGTTGTTCCATGTGTCTGGCCATGAACAACGATCGTCTGAACCCTGGCGAGCGTTGCGCATCCACCAGCAACCGTAACTTTGAAGGTCGTCAGGGCCGCGGTGGACGCACACACTTAGTCAGCCCGGCAATGGCCGCCGCTGCCGCCGTTACCGGTCATTTTGCCGACATTCGCAGCATCAAATAAGGAAACTACCATGGCAGAGAAATTTACCCAGCATACCGGCCTGGTTGTCCCATTGGATGCCGCCAACGTCGATACCGATGCCATTATTCCCAAACAGTTTTTGCAGAAAGTAACTCGCACCGGGTTTGGCGCTCATCTGTTTAACGACTGGCGTTTCCTGGACGAAAAGGGGCAACAGCCTAATCCGGAGTTCGTGTTGAACTTCCCGGAATATAAAGGTGCGTCAATTCTGCTGGCGCGGGAAAACTTTGGCTGCGGCTCTTCACGTGAGCATGCGCCCTGGGCGTTGACCGATTATGGTTTCAAAGTGGTCATTGCGCCGAGCTTCGCCGACATCTTCTACGGCAACAGCTTCAACAACCAGCTGCTGCCGGTGAAATTAAGCGATGAAGAAGTCGATGAGCTGTTCAAACTGGTACAGGCAAATCCGGGCATCCGTTTTGAGGTTGATCTGGAAGCGCAGGAGGTGAAAGCCGGAGACAAAGCGTATCCATTTGACATTGACGCTTTCCGTCGCCACTGCATGCTGAACGGTCTCGACAGCATCGGACTGACGCTGCAACATGAAGCGGCGATTACCGAGTACGAACACAAGCAACCAGCGTTTATGCGCTAGTCATTGTGACGCCGGATGCGCTGCGCTTATCCGGCCTACAAACGCATTCTAACTGTAGGCCGGATAAGCGCAGCGCATCCGGCAACATCATTAAACGTCTTTCACCCGCCCGGTCATCACCAGCGTAACCACAGAAATCGCCGCGATTACCCAGTAAACGGCAAAATGTCCGTAGCTTTGCGCGACAGCCCCCTGAATCACCCCTGCCAAAATGACACCCGTGGAAATGCTGTTGGTGAATAATGTGGTTGCAGAACCCGCGCGTCCCGGCATCAGATCCTGAAACCACAGCATCCCTATCCCAGCGACAATACCGACGAATACGGCGTTAAACAGCTGCAAAATAAGCAGCGCCGTATGGCTGTGAAAGAAAATAAGACCAAGGTAAAACAGCACGCCGGCCGCCACGGCAGTAATCATCATTCGTCGTTTACCAAAGCGCTTCACATAATAGCCCGCCAGAATCATCGCCGGAATTTCCAGCCCGGCAGCCGTCCCCATCAGAATCCCGGCAAGCTTGTCGGGTAAGCCCAGTTCAAGGCTTATCCACAGCGGCATATCGATGATGTACATCGTGTTGCAGGTCCACATTAACGTGGAGGCAATAAACAGCATGCGCACATTTTTATCCTGCCAGCCCCCCGTTTGTTCAAGCGGTAGATCAACAGGTTGTTCCACCCGGGCGACAGAGGGCAGGATCAGCGCAATCAGCACCAGGCTTATCGCAAAAATGCCAGCCGCAATAGAGAACATCACCGTGAAACCGTAATTCAGTGCCAGCATGAAGGCCAACGGTGGCCCAATCACCCACGCCAACGAAAGCTGTGCGCGCATCACTGAGCTAAACATCACCACTTCACGCGCTGAGTTATCCGCATACTCCCGCGCCAGCGCAAACAACTGCGGCATCGCAGTATTGGCCAGCGAGGCCAGCAACACACCGCAGGTGATCAACGTGAGATAGTGACGATTAAAGGCAAACAGCAGCGCATTGCCAATTGCCATCAAGCAGCAAAACATGATCAGTTTGCGCCGATCGCCCTGGCTGTCGGAACGTTTTGCAAGCCCGAGGCTAACCACGATCCCGGCAATCGCATTGACGGTATAAAACAACCCGACCCAGAATGGCTGCGCCCCGACTTCACGGCTCAGGAACAGGCTCAGCGTGGGTGCCTGTAATGCACCCGCGACCCCCATCATAAAAGCGACCAGCATAAATGCCGCGTAAACGCCGTTGAGGCGCCGTCCCATGGTCAGAATCCAGAGCATTGTTATCCCTATTGGCTGGGCTGATACGAAAAAAGCCAGCAGATAATACCTGCTGGCGCGGCGATTAACACCAATACTCAGTCACACATGATGTCTGCAATTCCCAATTCAGGAGTCAGGCTGTCACCTCCCACTGCATCAGATCTTCGAGCATCTTTAAGCGCTGCGGTGCGCTCAGGCAAGCCAACCAGGACGATTTCTCTGTCGCGGTAAAGTACTTCATATAGAACTGACGCATAGATGACCCCTTCGTTGTCTCATCGCTTCATCGAAATCTATTATTGGCCTAATATAGGGATAATAAAATTGCTGAGTTTTTTGCAGGAGTTCCCCTTTTATGTCTTCAGGTCGTTTGCAACAACAGTTCATCCGTCTGTGGCAATGCTGTGATGGCAAAACGCAAGACACGACACTGAACGAACTGGCGGAGCTGCTTAGCTGCTCGCGCCGCCATATGCGAACCCTGCTTAATACCATGCAGGAACGTGGCTGGTTAACCTGGGAAGCGGAGGTCGGTCGGGGTAAACGCTCTCGCCTGACATTTCTCTATACCGGGCTGGCACTCCAGCAGCAGCGGGCAGAAGACCTGCTGGAACAGGATCGCATCGATCAGTTGGTACAGCTGGTCGGTGACAAAACCGCCGTCAGACAAATGCTGGTCTCCCACCTTGGCCGCAGCTTTCGCCAGGGGCGGCACATCATGCGCGTCCTGTATTATCGACCGATGCGCAACCTGCTGCCCGGTACGGCATTACGTCGTTCCGAAACCCATATCGCCCGGCAAATCTTCAGCGCCTTAACCCGTGTAAATGAGGAAAATGGGGAACTGGAAGCGGATATTGCCCATCACTGGCAGCAGATATCACCTTTACACTGGCGATTCTTTCTACGCCCGGGGATTCATTTTCACCACGGTCGTGAGCTGGAAATGGACGATGTGATCGCCTCACTGACCCGCATTAATACGTTGCCGCTGTACTCACATATTACCCAGATCGTCTCTCCCACGGCCTGGACGCTGGATATCCATCTGTCCCAGCCCGACCGCTGGCTTCCCTGGCTATTGGGGCAGGTCCCCGCCATGATCCTGCCGCGAGAATGGGAAACGCTAAACAATTTCTCCAGTCACCCGATTGGGACTGGCCCGTATGCGGTGATACGTAATACCAATAACCAACTGAAGATTCACGCATTTGATGACTATTTTGGCTACCGGGCGCTGATCGACGAAGTGAATGTTTGGGTGTTACCTGACATCGGTGAAGAACCTGGCGGCGGGTTGACGCTAAAAGGTCCCACGGAGGATGAAAAGGCGATCGAGAGCCGCCTCGAAGAAGGCTGCTACTACCTGCTGTTTGATACGCGTACCCGCCGCGGCGCTAATCAGGAGGTCCGCGAGTGGGCTAGCCGCGTACTCTCGCCAACCCATTTAATCTGTCACGCCGACGAACAGTATCAGCGACTGTGGTTCCCCGCCTATGGTTTACTCCCCCGCTGGCACCACGCCAAACCCGGCCATGGTGAAAAGCCAGCCGGGCTGGAAACCCTGACGCTCACTTACTATCGCGATCATATCGAACACCGGATTATCGCGCAGATCATGAAAACGTTGCTGGCGCAGCATCAGGTGCAACTGAATATTCAGGAGATCGACTACGATCAATGGCATGCAGGCGAAATAGTCAGTGATATCTGGCTTAACAGCGCCAACTTTACCCTCCCACTGGACTTCTCCTTATTCGCGCACCTCTGCGAAGTCCCGCTGCTGCAAAACTGTATCTCGCGTGACTGGGAAAACGATGCGGCCCGCTGGCGAACCGGTGAAATGAGTCTGGCTGCGTGGTGCCAACAGCTACTCGCCACTAAAGCCATTGTGCCATTGATCCACCACTGGTTGATCATTCAGGGACAGCGCAGTATGCGCGGGTTGCGCATGAATACCCTCGGCTGGTTTGATTTTAAATCGGCGTGGTTTGCACCACCGGATCCGTAAGAGCCAGCTCTTGATTGCTGCCAGGCAACAAAATAACTACACTAACGCCGTTCTCAACGGGGTGCTAAATAAAAACATACACAAAATCATTCGTTCTGTGTATGGGCTGAGAGATACCCGTCGAACCTGATCCGGATAATGCCGGCGAAGGGATTTGAGGCTGTAGCTCAAGTCCTTTGCCACCTAACTCGTCATACTTCAAGTTGCAGATGCGTTGGCTTTATTACTCGGCCCATCCATGGGCCTCGCCCTTTCAGGGCCGCTGCAAGCAGCGTTCAAATCTGCTCCCGGCAGGTTTGTCGCTCACCCCAGTCACGTACTACCTGTACGCTCCTGGGGATGTGCTGCGTCGCCGCCTTCCTGCAACTCGAATTATTTAGAGTTTTACTTTATGAGGTGCAAAGTGTTTAAAAAATATCTTCCGCTTTTACTGCTGTGCGCAGCGCCTGCCTTCGCCAAACCTGTGCTGACCGTGTATACCTACGACTCGTTCGCGGCTGACTGGGGCCCCGGCCCGACAATCAAAAAAGCCTTCGAAGCCGACTGCAACTGCGAGCTGAAACTGGTCGCGTTAGAGGATGGCGTATCGCTGCTGAACCGCCTGCGTATGGAAGGAAAAAACAGCAAAGCTGACGTCGTACTGGGACTGGACAACAACCTTCTGGCAGCCGCTACGCAAACCGGGCTGTTCGCTAAAAGCAACGTGCCGGAGAATGCAGTCAGCGTGCCTGGTGGCTGGAAAAACGACACATTTGTCCCGTTTGATTACGGCTACTTCGCCTTCGTGTATGACAAAAACAAGCTGAAGAATCCGCCAAAGAGCCTGAAAGAACTGGTCGAAAGCGATCAGAAATGGCGCGTAATCTACCAGGATCCGCGTACCAGCACGCCGGGGCTGGGGCTGCTGCTGTGGATGCAAAAAGTCTATGGTGATAAAGCGCCGGAGGCATGGCAGAAACTGGCAGCCAAAACCGTCACCGTCACCAAAGGCTGGAGTGAAGCCTACGGCCTGTTCCTGAAGGGTGAAAGCGACCTGGTGTTGAGCTACACCACCTCTCCGGCCTATCACATCATCGAAGAGAAAAAGGGTAACTACGCCGCCGCTAACTTTAGCGAAGGTCACTATCTGCAGGTGGAAGTTGCCGCACGTACCGCAGCCAGCAAGCAACCGGAGTTGGCGGAAAAATTCCTGAAATTTATGGTATCTCCGGCATTCCAGAATGCGATCCCAACGGGCAACTGGATGTATCCGGTGACGCAGGTCACCCTGCCGCCAGGATTTGAGCAACTGGAAAAACCGGTCAACGCACTGGAATTTACGCCGCAGCAGGTTGCGGCTCAACGTCAGGCATGGATTAGCGAATGGCAACGCGCCGTCAGCCGTTAATCCCCGGCTGGCTGGTTCCAGGGCTTACCGCCGCCACGCTGATGGTGGCCGTTGCCCTGGCCGCATTTCTGGCACTGTGGTTTAACGCCCCGCAGGGAGAGTGGCTCTCGCTGTGGCAAGATGACTACCTGTGGCACGTGGTGCGTTTTTCTTTCTGGCAGGCTTTTTTATCCGCTGTGCTGTCGGTTGTCCCGGCGATTTTCCTTGCCAGAGCGCTCTATCGTCGTCGTTTTCCAGGACGTCTGGCGCTGCTGCGCCTGTGCGCGATGACGCTGATCTTGCCGGTGCTGGTCGCCGTATTCGGCATCCTTAGCGTATATGGTCGTCAGGGCTGGCTGGCCTCGCTCTGGCACACATTCGGGCTGGAGTGGACGTTTTCGCCATACGGCTTACAGGGTATTCTGCTGGCGCATGTCTTTTTCAACCTGCCGATGGCGAGTCGTTTGCTGCTGCAATCGCTGGAGAACATCCCCGGCGAGCAACGCCAGCTCGCGGCGCAGTTAGGGATGCGCGGCTGGCATTTCTTCCGTTTTGTTGAATGGCCGTGGCTGCGTCGTCAGATCCTCCCCGTAGCAGCACTTATCTTTATGCTGTGTTTCGCCAGCTTCGCCACCGTGCTGTCGCTCGGCGGCGGACCGCAGGCAACCACTATTGAGCTGGCTATCTATCAGGCACTGAGCTTTGATTACGATCCCGCGCGGGCGGCTATGCTGGCCCTGATCCAGATGGTTTGCTGTTTAGCGCTGGTACTGCTCAGCCAACGGCTGAGTCGCGCCATCGCACCCGGCACGACGCTAGTACAAGGCTGGCGCGATCCCGACGATCGTCTACACAGCCGACTGGCTGACATAATTCTGATTGCTCTCGCGCTGTTACTGTTGCTTCCACCGTTGCTGGCGGTGATTGTCGATGGCTTAAACCGCAATGTACTGGATGTGCTTACGCAACCAGTGCTGTGGCAAGCACTGGAGACGTCACTGCGTATCGCGCTGGCGGCAGGCATATTGTGCGTCATTCTGACGATGATGCTGCTGTGGAGTAGCCGCGAACTGCGCGCCCGGCAGCAGGTATTGGCAGGTCAGGCGCTGGAACTGAGCGGCATGATGATACTCGCCATGCCGGGTATCGTACTGGCTACCGGGTTCTTTTTGTTGCTCAATAACAGCATTGGGTTACCGGAATCGGCTGACGCCATCGTGATTTTCACCAATGCACTAATGGCGATCCCTTACGCACTGAAGGTGCTGGAAAACCCGATGCGCGATGTAACCGCACGCTACAGTATGTTGTGTCAGTCTTTGGGTATTGAAGGATGGTCACGGCTGAAAGTGGTTGAACTACGCGCCCTGAAGCGCCCGCTGGCGCAGGCGATGGCCTTTGCTTGTGTCCTGTCGATTGGTGATTTTGGCGTAGTCGCTCTGTTCGGCAATGAAGATTTCCGCACCCTGCCGTTTTATTTGTATCAACAGATTGGATCTTACCGCAGTCAGGATGGCGCGGTTACGGCGTTATTGCTGCTGATCCTGTGTTTTACGCTGTTTACCGTTATTGAGAAATTGCCGGGACGAAATGTTAAAACTGATTGATATTACATGGCTTTATCACCACTTACCCATGCGTTTCACATTATCGGTAGCGCGCGGTGAGCAAGTCGCGGTGCTCGGGCCAAGCGGCGCCGGGAAAAGCACGCTATTGAATCTGATTGCCGGATTTCTGACGCCTGCCAGCGGCATAATGATGATTGAAGGCGAAGATCACACCGCCACACCGCCCTCTCGTCGTCCTGTTTCCATGCTGTTTCAGGAAAACAACCTGTTCAGCCATCTGAACGTACAGCAAAACATCGGCCTGGGTCTGAATCCGGGATTAAAACTGAACGCGTCTCAGCGTGAGAAACTACAGCACATCGCCCAACAAATGGGTCTTGATAACCTGCTGGACAGGCTCCCCGGCGAGCTTTCCGGCGGACAAAGGCAACGTGTAGCACTGGCACGTTGTCTGGTTCGCGAACAACCCGTATTACTGCTTGATGAGCCGTTTTCTGCACTCGATCCGGCATTGCGCCAGGAGATGTTATCGCTGGTTGCCGAGGTCTGTCGTGACAAACAACTGACGATGCTGATGGTCTCCCATAGCGTTGAAGATGCGGCACGCATTGCGCCACGTTCAATTGTGGTCGCTGATGGGCGCATTGCATGGCAAGGCAAAACGGACGATCTGTTAAGCGGCAACGCCAGCGCCTCGGCCCTATTGGGCATTAAAGCATAATGCGTTGCCGGATGACGGCGTGAACGCCTTATCCGGCCTACAGGTCGCACATTATGTGGGCCGGATAAGGCGAAGCCGCCATCCGGCAAAGGAATCGTCAGTACCCCACCACTTTGCGCAAAATATCGAGATACACCGGCATCAGTGGATGACGCAATAACGCCACCAGCGCGACGACGCCAATCCCAAGCGTCAGCGGCGCCAGATACAGCAGGCGGCCACGCGGCAAATATGCGGTTAAACGATCGACAGCGGCTTTGCCACTGCGCCACAGTCGCCAGCACAGCCAGCCCCCCACCCACAGCAGCAATGCAGTCGCCAGCAACAGCCATTTGAAATCTCCGCTCTGCATATCGGAAGGAATATCAATTGCCGCGCCCGCCAGAATACCCGGCAGGAAATAGAACGGTGGCCACAGCACACAGCCGATGATATTGGGAACGATGAATTTGGCGACGGGCAGATCCAGCATTCCCGCCACCATCGGTACCAGTGGACGTGTCGGGCCAACAAAACGCCCTACCAAAATAGTAAACATGCTGTGCTGATGTAGCGCGTGTTCGGTCTTGTCCAGCAACGCTTTATTCTTTTTCATGAAGGACCAACGGTGCAACGGTTTTTTAAAGCGCCAGCCCAGCCAGAAAGAGATCCAGTCCCCCAACAAGCAACCGACGATGCCCGCAAGCCAGGCATGCCAGAAATTCAGTTCACCACTGCCAATTAAGGCGCCCAACCCCGCCATCATCACGGTGCCAGGTAGAATCAGGCCAACCAGCGCCAGAGACTCTAAAAAAGCCACCAGAAGCACAGCTATCAAAGAGTACATGGCGGACTGGAGAATAAAGTGTTCCAGCAATGCTTGCATAATGTGTCCGTCAGATTTACGAAGCAGGGATTCTGCTAACCCTTCTCAACTTCGTCAAGCCATCAATTGTCTGAATAGATTGCGAGTTATGACAACTTTCAGGACACATCATTCACTTTTTATTCACATCCAGCGCGAAACTCGCTCGGACTGGCACCGGTGCATTTTTTGAAAACGCGGGAGAAATAAAGTTGGTCGTCAAAGCCAACATTGCGACCCACCGTGGCAATAGGCATACGTGTGGTACTCAGCAGTAACTTGGCCTGGCTGATACGCTGATCCTCGCGCCAGCTTAATACGCTGATGCCCAATTGCTGACGGAACAGATGTGACAGCCGGGACGGTGACAGGCAGACATGCTGCGCAACGCTGGCAATATCAAAATTACTGTCCGCCAGATGATCGCTGATGTACTGGCAGGCATCGCGCACGCGGTTATCCATCGGCGGATGCAGCGATTCGTTAATCGCGTCCATGCGTCTGAGCAATAATTGCTCCAGCAGGTTTATCGCCAGCAGTTCGGAATAGCGCCCTTCCCCCTGTCCGGCATGAATGATCTGTCCAAACAGTTCGTTAAAATGCGGCTGGTGCGCTTCGTCCGGGCGGAAAAAACCGGTCTGGGCAAAGATTGCCGGCCAGGCCAGCCACTCCTGCCAATAGGCACGCGGTCGGAAGTAGACCCACTGGTGATACCACTCGCTGGCATCAGGATGGCGTCCGTAATGGTGAATTTCGCCGGGTGGGAACAGCAAAATATCACCAGGTCGACAGACAAACTGCTTACCCTGATTATTGATGACCCCTTCACCTCGGATGGTGAGGTTCAGGATATAACCTTTCATACCCAACGGCCTGTCGATAAAAAAATCCAGATATCCGTTCGCCTCAATGGGGGTTAAACCCGCCACCAAATGCGCATTAAACGAATACCCAGGCAGCAGGGGATCGTTTTGCGGTTCAGCCATAATTTCAATACTCCCTCTGTTCTGATAAGAAACAATTTGTCCATATTGTGTAAGACTTCATCACCGCCGTCCCTGCAAGTCGCTATGACGTCAGCAATGCACCATCAACCCCGCTTGTGAAAAGCACTTTGTTAAAAACCTGTACGATGCCAACGACAAAAACGGCTAACAAAAGTGTCTATAAGTACGGCAGAAATGTCCACATTGAATATTTGCACGGCGTCACACTTTCTGATGCCACAGCATTTTAGTCCATAAGATTAGCGGATCCTGCCTGACGGTTTTTATCCCCACTATCTACTGTTTATCCATACCCGTATTTTTGGATGGAGTAAGACGATGGCGATTGCAATTGGCCTCGATTTTGGTAGTGATTCAGTACGTGCTTTAGCGGTGGAATGTGCCACCGGCGCAGAAATCGCCACCAGCGTAGAGTGGTACCCGCGTTGGCAGGAAGGGCAATATTGCGACGGCCCAAACAATCAGTTTCGCCATCACCCGCGCGACTACATCGAATCCATGGAAGCGGCACTGAAAACCGTGCTGGCCGAACTGAGCGCTGAGCAACGTGCGGACGTGGTCGGGATTGGCGTTGACAGCACTGGTTCGACTCCGGCACCTATTGATGCCGACGGCAACGTGCTGGCGCTGCGTCCAGAGTTCGCTGACAACCCGAACGCCATGTTTGTGCTGTGGAAAGATCACACCGCAGTCGAAGAAGCTGAAGAGATTACCCGCCTGTGCCACACACCGGGCAAAGTCGATTACTCCCGTTATATCGGTGGCATTTATTCCAGCGAATGGTTCTGGGCAAAAATCCTGCACGTAACTCGCCAGGACCACGCGGTCGCCGAGGCAGCGGTCTCATGGATTGAGCTATGTGACTGGGTTCCGGCCCTGCTCTCCAATACCGTACGCCCGCAGGATATTCGCCGCGGACGCTGCAGCGCCGGACACAAATCACTGTGGCATGAAAGCTGGGGTGGACTGCCACCAGCCAGTTTCTTTGATGAACTCGATCCCGTCATCAACCGCCATTTGCAATACCCAATGTTTACCGACACCGTCACCGCCGACCTACCGGTTGGCACGTTATGCGCTGAGTGGGCACAGCGTCTGGGTCTGCCAGAAAGCGTCGTCATTTCAGGCGGTGCATTTGACTGCCATATGGGTGCCGTAGGCGCTGGTGCGCAACCCAATACGCTGGTAAAAGTCATCGGCACCTCGACCTGCGACATTCTGATTGCCGACAAGCAAAGCGTGGGCGAACGCGCAGTGAAGGGGATTTGCGGCCAGGTTGATGGCAGCGTCGTCCCACACTTTATCGGTCTGGAAGCGGGTCAGTCTGCTTTCGGCGATATCTATGCCTGGTTTAGCCGCGTCTTGAGCTGGCCGCTGGATCAGCTTGCGGCACAACATCCTGAACTGAAAACTCAGATTAAAGCCAGCCAAAAACAACTGCTGCCTGCGCTGACTGAAGCGTGGGCAAAAAACCCATCGCTGGATCATTTGCCGGTGGTACTCGACTGGTTCAACGGCCGCCGTACGCCAAACGCGAACCAGCGTCTGAAAGGGGTTATCACCGACCTGAACCTTGCGACCGATGCTCCGGCCCTGTTTGGTGGTCTGATTGCCGCCACGGCGTTTGGCGCACGCGCCATCATGGAATGCTTTACCGAACAAGGCATAGCGGTCAACAACGTCATGGCATTGGGCGGTATCGCGCGTAAAAACCCGGTCATCATGCAGACCTGCTGTGACGTGCTGAACCGTCCGCTACAAATCGTTGCTTCAGACCAGTGCTGCGCACTCGGTGCCGCGATCTTCGCCGCTGTTGCCGCTAAGGTCCACGCAGACATCCCAGCCGCCCAACAAAAAATGGCGAGCGCCGTGGAAAAGACGATGCAACCTCGCCCAGAACAGGCTCAACGTTTTGAACAGCTTTACCGCCGCTACCAGCAATGGGCAGTAAGCGCTGAACAACAATACCTTCCGACTGCCATGCCGGCGCAAAAAACACCGGTAAACCAGGCAACCCTGACACATTAAGGACACGACAATGACGATTTTTGATAACTATGAAGTGTGGTTTGTGATTGGTAGCCAGCATCTGTATGGCCCTGAAACACTGCGTCAGGTAACCCAACATGCCGAGCACGTCGTTAACGCACTGAATACTGAAGCTAAACTGCCCTGCAAACTGGTCTTAAAACCGCTGGGTACCTCGCCTGACGAAATCACCGCTATTTGTCGTGACGCCAACTATGACGATCGCTGCGCAGGGATGGTGGTCTGGCTGCATACCTTCTCCCCGGCAAAAATGTGGATCAACGGCCTGGCGATCCTCAATAAACCGCTGATGCAGTTCCACACCCAGTTTAACGCTGCTCTGCCATGGGACAGCATTGATATGGACTTTATGAACCTGAACCAGACCGCGCACGGCGGCCGCGAGTTCGGTTTCATCGGCGCGCGTATGCGTCAACAGCATGCCGTGGTCACCGGTCACTGGCAGGATAAACAGGCGCACGAACGTATCGGTTCCTGGATGCGCCAGGCCGTCTCCAAACAGGATACCCGTCACCTGAAAGTGTGCCGTTTTGGCGACAACATGCGTGAGGTTGCGGTCACTGACGGCGATAAAGTGGCGGCACAAATCAAATTCGGCTTTTCAGTAAATACCTGGGCCGTGGGCGATCTGGTACAGGTGGTGAACGCAATCAGCGACGGCGAAATCAACGCGCTGATCGACGAGTACGAAAGCACCTACACGATGACAGCGGCCACTCAGATCCACGGTGACAAACGTCAAAACGTGCGGGAAGCTGCCCGTATTGAACTCGGCATGAAGCGTTTCCTGGAACAGGGTGGATTCCACGCCTTTACGACAACATTCGAAGATTTGCACGGCCTGAAACAACTTCCGGGTCTGGCCGTACAGCGTCTGATGCAGCAGGGCTACGGCTTTGCGGGCGAAGGCGACTGGAAAACTGCCGCTCTGCTTCGCATCATGAAGGTGATGTCAACCGGTCTGCAGGGCGGCACCTCATTTATGGAGGATTACACCTACCACTTCGAGAAGGGCAACGATCTGGTGCTCGGCTCGCACATGCTGGAAGTGTGCCCGTCTATCGCGGTGGAAGAGAAACCGATCCTCGACGTACAACATCTCGGCATTGGTGGTAAAGACGATCCGGCCCGCCTGATCTTCAATACCAAAACAGGCCCTGCTGTTGTTGCCAGCCTGATCGATCTCGGCGATCGCTATCGTCTGCTGGTTAACTGCATCGACACCGTACCCACCCCACATGATCTGCCGAAACTGCCGGTGGCAAACGCACTGTGGAAAGCCCAACCGGATCTGCCAACCGCATCTGAAGCCTGGATCCTCGCCGGCGGCGCACATCACACCGTCTTTAGCCACGCGCTGGATCTGAACGATATGCGTCAGTTTGCTGAAATGCACGATATCGAGATCGCAGTGATCGATAACGACACCCGCCTACCGGCCTTTAAGGACGCGCTGCGCTGGAACGAAGTGTATTACGGGTTCAAACGTTAATCGTCGAAACGGATTGCCCGGTGGCACTTCGTTTACCGGGCCTGCAAACCACTGTAGGCCGGATAAGCGAAGCGCCATCCGGCATTCAGGAGTTAACATGTTAGAAGATCTTAAACGTCAGGTACTGGAAGCCAATCTGGCGTTGCCTAAGCACAATCTGGTCACCCTGACCTGGGGCAACGTTAGCGCCGTCGATCGTGAGCGTGGCGTATTTGTGATTAAACCATCCGGTGTCGATTACAGCGTCATGACTGCCGACGATATGGTGGTAGTCAGTATCGCCACGGGCGAAGTGGTGGAAGGCCAGAAGAAACCCTCTTCTGATACACCAACGCACCGTCTGCTGTACCAGGCATTCCCGACGATTGGCGGCATTGTTCATACCCATTCTCGTCACGCAACCATCTGGGCGCAGGCAGGCCAGTCAATCCCGGCCACGGGCACAACGCATGCGGACTATTTCTATGGCGCCATCCCCTGCACGCGTAAAATGACCGATGTCGAGATTAACGGCGAATATGAATGGGAAACCGGGAATGTGATCGTCGAAACCTTTGAGAAACAAGGGATTGATGCCGCACAGATGCCTGGCGTATTAGTGCATTCTCACGGTCCGTTTGCGTGGGGAAAAAATGCCGAGGATGCAGTACATAACGCGATTGTGCTGGAAGAAGTCGCCTATATGGGCATCTTCTGTCGCCAACTCGCACCGCAGTTACCGGATATGCAACAAACGTTGCTGGATAAACATTACCTGCGCAAACATGGTGCTAAAGCGTATTACGGACAGTAAAAGAAATAAGCGCGCAGATAATCTACGCGCTCCTTTATAGTTATTCGCCATAATATTCGGCGAATGAACCTTGGTATACACAATCATTTGAACTGATATAATCGATTACATTATCATAGTGTCCATGAGCCTTATTTCCTTCCAGACAATGGAAAAAGACATAATCTGTAATCGTCGCCTGCCACTTCTGCCCGTTCAGCAGATAATTAATCACTGTATCTTTGTGCCCCTTACTTTTGTCATTACCCTGCCAGTGAAAAAAAGCGCTACCATTTTCAATAATTTCAGCATTCCACAATTTACCGTCCCATGTTTTATATAAAATATACTTACTCACAGTTTTAATGGCTGGATTAGAAATCATTGTGTTAATAAACATATAGTTCTGATACTTAATTCCAAGCTGATGTTTGGAAAGAATGTTCATAAAAACTCCATTTTTTCAAAATTAATATTAAAAGGACAAAAAAATGCACAAGCCATAGGCAAAATAAAATTATATTCACAGAGAATTTCCCGACAAAATTGAATTGAAAATGCTTATTTAGAGCAATAACAACCCCGTTTAAATATATTATATTTAAGATAATGGCCCAAACATTTCGAATGAAAGCTTTACACTAACAGCTAATAAAAACAAATAAAAATATAATTTTTTCACTAATCTGAGAAATATGTGGCAAAATCAAACGAGCACTTTTCCTAAAAATCAGGAAAAGTATGAAAGCGAACTTGTAATTAATAATCAAAACATAAACAACGTATGTAATGGAGGCTAAGGTACAAATGCCAGCTATAAGATATCTATCTGTAGCCTATCCAAGACATTTTATTCATATATTGAATATGAAGATAACATTGTCAGGTAGAAATAAGAATTTTACTCAGGAAAGCGTATTTTGGGCAGTAACCTCTTCTGAGCATGACAACTGTATAAAATCACAGCCAACCTATCAGAACCAGGCTATAATCATGCCTGGTTTTTTAATGGATACACAGCGTGGCGCAGGCAGGCTTTATTTTAACCCGGCACTGGCGGGACACCCCACAGGGAACTGAGGTCTCATTCTGGCTGGCTACAGACGACGGGCCGCTGCTGGTCACGCTCGCGCCTCAGGAATCCGTCGCGTTTATACCAACCAGTCAGGTTCCGCGCGTTACATCATTATTGCGTACAGAAAACGACTATCGCCTGACGCCGCTTCAGCTACAAGATTTCCACCGCCAGCCCGTTTCGGGCCTGTATTGCCGCTCGCACCGCCAGCTTATGCGGCTGGAAAAACTGCTGCGTGAAAATGGTGTGACGGTTTACGAGGCCGATGTCCGCCCACCAGAACGTTATCTGATGGAACGCTTTATTACCTCCCCGGTTTGGGTCGAAGGTACTCCTCAAAACAACACACTCATTAATGCCCGACTGAAGCCGAATCCGGACTACCGACCACCGTTGAAATGGGTATCGCTGGATATCGAAACAACGCGTCACGGCGAGCTGTACTGCATCGGCCTTGAAGGTTGCGGGCAGCGTATTGTCTATATGCTCGGCCCGCCGAATGGCGATGCCTCCCGGCTGGATTTTGAACTTGAGTACGTCGCCAGTCGCCCGCTGTTGCTGGAAAAACTTAACGACTGGATGGCCCGTCACGATCCCGATGTGATCATCGGTTGGAATGTGGTGCAGTTCGATTTACGCGTCCTGCAAAATCATGCTGAACGTTATCGTATCCCACTGCGTTTTGGCCGCGACAACAGCGAACTGGAGTGGCGTGAGCACGGTTTTAAAAACGGTGTTTTTTTCGCGCAGGCTAAAGGGCGTCTGATTATTGACGGCATTGAGGCGCTGAAATCCGCATTCTGGAATTTCTCGTCATTCTCGCTGGAAACGGTATCGCAGGAACTCCTTGGCGAAGGGAAGTCGATTGATAATCCCTGGGACAGAATGGACGAAATTGACCGCCGTTTTGCCCAGGATAAGCCCGCTCTTGCTACTTACAACCTCAAAGACTGTGAGCTGGTCACGCGTATTTTTCATAAAACCGAGATCATGCCGTTTCTGCTGGAACGTTCGACGGTAAACGGTCTGCCTGTCGACCGGCACGGCGGTTCGGTTGCCGCTTTCGGGCATCTTTACTTACCCCGGATGCACCGCGCCGGTTACGTCGCGCCCAATCTGGGGGAAGTTCCCCCTCATGCCAGTCCCGGCGGCTATGTGATGGACTCGCGCCCGGGTTTGTACGACTCTGTATTGGTACTGGATTACAAAAGCCTGTATCCCTCAATTATCCGTACTTTCTTGATCGACCCTGTGGGACTCATCGAAGGGATGGCTCATCCAGATCCGTTGCACAGCACAGAAGGGTTCCTCGACGCGTGGTTCTCCCGCGAAAAGCACTGTCTGCCAGAGATTGTTACCCAAATCTGGCACGGGCGCGACGAAGCGAAACGCCACGGTAATAAACCGCTCTCTCAGGCGCTAAAAATCATCATGAATGCGTTTTATGGCGTACTTGGCACCACCGCTTGTCGCTTCTTTGATCCGCGGCTGGCCTCGTCGATCACCATGCGCGGCCATGCGATCATGCGCCAGACAAAAGCGCTGATAGAAGCACAGGGCTACGATGTCATCTATGGCGATACTGACTCGACCTTTGTCTGGCTCAAAGGTGCGCACACAGAAGAGAATGCCGCCAGAATTGGTCGTGAGTTGGTCAGTCACGTCAATAACTGGTGGGCGCAATCACTACAACAGCAAAACCTGACCAGCGCGCTGGAGCTGGAGTTTGAAACTCATTTCTGTCGCTTTCTTATGCCCACCATCCGCGGTGCCGATACCGGCAGCAAAAAGCGTTATGCCGGGATGATCCAGGAAGGTAATGCACAACGCATGGTGTTTAAAGGCCTGGAAACGGTGCGTACAGACTGGACACCGCTGGCACAGCAGTTTCAGCAGGCGCTGTACCTGCGAATTTTTCGCAACGAGCCTTACCAGGAGTTTGTCCGCGAGACCATCGACAAATTGATGGCGGGTGAACTCGATGAACAACTGATTTATCGCAAACGCCTGCGCCGCCCGTTAAGCGAATACCAGCGTAATGTCCCACCGCACGTTCGCGCGGCGCGACTCGCCGATGAACAGAATGCAAAACTCGGTCGCCCACCGCAGTATCAAAATCGCGGGACGATCAAATATGTCTGGACGGTAAATGGCCCAGAACCCGTGGATTATCAACAATCCCCCCTGGATTACGAGCACTATCTGACCCGGCAAATACAGCCCGTAGCCGAGGGAATTCTTCCCTTTATTGATGATAACTTTGCTACACTACTCACAGGACAACTGGGGTTATTTTGACGCGTGACGAAACCGCCGCCATCCAGTACCATAGCGCCCTTTCCATTCCTGGACCCATTTAACACCACTACCACTGATTTATTAGCCTGGTAGCGGGGTCGTATGCTCTCAAAACCTCGGGCTAGCCCGAAAAATGACGAGTATTACCTGCAATTAAAGATATAGAGCCGAACACATATGCCTTTTACACTTGGTCAACGCTGGATCAGCGATACAGAAAGCGAATTGGGACTTGGTACCGTTGTCGCCATGGATGCGCGAACCGTCACTTTACTTTTCTCATCGACGGGCGAAAACCGTCTGTATGCGCGCAGTGATTCCCCCGTGACCCGCGTGATGTTCAATCCTGGTGATACGATAACAAGCCACGAAGGCTGGCAACTGCATGTCGATGAAGTAAAAGAAGAAAACGGCCTGCTTGCTTATATCGGAACCCGCCTCGATACCGAAGAAACGGGCGTCATGTTGCGTGAAGTGCTGCTCGACAGCAAGCTGGTGTTCAGTAAACCCCAGGATCGCCTGTTTGCTGGCCAGATTGACCGAATGGACCGCTTCGCACTGCGCTATCGTGCGCGGAAATTTCAAAGCGAGCAGTACCGCATGCCGTGGAGTGGTCTGCGCGGTCAGCGCACCAGCCTGATCCCACACCAGCTTAACATCGCCCACGATGTCGGCCGCCGCCATGCGCCTCGCGTTCTGCTGGCTGATGAAGTTGGTTTAGGTAAAACCATTGAAGCCGGGATGATCCTGCATCAGCAACTGCTATCTGGTGCTGCCGAGCGTGTACTGATCATCGTCCCTGAAACTTTACAGCACCAGTGGCTGGTCGAAATGCTGCGTCGTTTCAACCTGCGTTTTGCGCTGTTCGATGACGAACGCTATGCAGAAGCGCAACACGACGCCTACAACCCGTTTGAAACTGAGCAACTGGTTATCTGCTCTCTGGACTTTGCCCGTCGTAATAAGCAACGTCTGGAGCATCTGTGTGATGCGGAATGGGACCTGTTGATTGTCGATGAAGCCCATCACCTGGTATGGAGCGAAGATGCGCCCAGCCGCGAGTATATGGCGATAGAGCAACTGGCAGAGCGCGTGCCGGGTATCCTGCTGCTGACCGCAACGCCGGAACAACTCGGCATGGAAAGTCACTTTGCGCGTTTGCGCCTGCTGGACCCAAGCCGCTTCCACGATTTTGCCCAGTTCGTTGAAGAACAAAAAAATTATCGCCCGGTTGCCGATGCGGTTGCCATGCTGCTGGCAGGTAACAAGCTGAGTAACGATGAGCTAAACATGCTCGGCGACATGATTGGCGAACAGGATATTGAGCCGCTGTTGCAGGCTGCGAACAGCGACAGTGATGACGCCCAAAGCGCGCGTCAGGAGCTGGTTTCGATGCTGATGGACAGACACGGCACCAGCCGCGTGCTGTTCCGTAACACCCGTAACGGTGTGAAAGGCTTCCCGAAACGCGAACTGCATACCATCAAGCTGCCGCTGCCAACCCAATACCAGACAGCCATCAAAGTCTCGGGCATTATGGGCGCACGTAAGAGTGCGGAAGATCGCGCACGCGACATGCTCTACCCCGAACAGATTTATCAGGAATTTGAAGGCGATACCGGAACCTGGTGGAACTTTGACCCGCGCGTTGAATGGCTGATGGGTTACCTGACCAGCCACCGCTCACAGAAAGTGCTGGTGATCTGCGCGAAAGCCACCACCGCGTTGCAACTTGAGCAAGTGCTGCGCGAACGCGAAGGTATCCGCGCCGCCGTGTTCCATGAAGGGATGTCGATCATTGAGCGCGACCGTGCCGCCGCCTGGTTTAGCGAAGAAGATAGCGGCGCCCAGGTAATGCTGTGTTCTGAAATCGGCTCCGAAGGGCGTAACTTCCAGTTCGCCAGCAATCTGGTGATGTTTGACCTGCCGTTCAACCCGGATCTGCTGGAACAGCGTATTGGCCGTCTGGACCGTATTGGTCAGGCGCATGATATTCAGATTCACGTTCCGTACCTGGAAAAAACCGCGCAATCCGTGCTGGTGCGCTGGTACCACGAAGGTCTGGATGCGTTCGAACACACCTGTCCGACCGGACGCACCATTTATGATACGGTTTATAACAATCTGATCGGCTTCCTGGCTGAGCCAGAAAACACCGATGGCTTTGATGACCTGATCAAGACCTGCCGCGAACAGCATGACGCGCTGAAAGCTCAATTGGAGCAAGGGCGCGATCGCCTGCTGGAGATCCATTCGAACGGCGGTGAAAAAGCTCAGCGGCTTACTGAAAGTATTGAAGAACAGGACGACGATACCAGTCTGATCGCCTTCGCCATGAACCTGTTTGATATCGTTGGTATTAATCAGGATGACCGTGGCGACAATTTGATCGTGCTGACACCGTCCGATCATATGCTGGTTCCGGACTTCCCAGGACTTCCGGAAGATGGCTGTACCATTACGTTTGAACGTGATGTGGCCTTGTCTCGTGAAGATGCTCAGTTTATTACCTGGGAGCACCCGCTGATCCGCAACGGTCTGGATTTAATCCTCTCTGGTGACACGGGTAGCAGCACAATATCTCTGCTGAAAAACAAAGCATTGCCGGTCGGCACTCTGTTGGTTGAGCTGGTCTATGTGGTGGAAGCGCAGGCACCGAAGCAACTGCAGTTGAACCGTTTTCTGCCCCCTACGCCGGTGCGCATGCTGCTGGATAAAAACGGCAATAACCTCGCCGCCCAGGTTGAATTCGAAACCTTCAACCGTCAGCTCAGCGCGGTTAACCGTCACACCGGTAGCAAACTGGTCAACGCCGTGCAGCAGGATGTTCACGCCATTCTGCAACTGGGCGAAGCGCAGGTTGAGAAGTCGGCCCGAGCGCTTATCGATGCAGCCCGTAAAGAAGCAGATGAGAAGCTGACTGCGGAACTGTCGCGCCTCGAAGCGTTACGAGCCGTAAACCCGAACATCCGTGATGACGAGCTTGCAGCCATAGAAAGCAACCGTCAGCAGGTGATGGAAAGCCTCGATCAGGCTGGCTGGCGACTGGATGCGCTACGCCTGATCGTCGTGACGCATCAGTAACGGAGCTGAAAATGGGGATGGAGAACTACAATCCGCCGCAGGAGCCCTGGTTGGTTATCCTGTACCAAGATGAGCACATTATGGTGGTCAACAAGCCGAGCGGCTTGTTGTCCGTACCGGGTCGCCTGGATGAGCATAAAGACAGCGTGATGACACGTATTCAGCGCGACTATCCACAAGCCGAATCCGTACATCGTCTGGATATGGCTACCAGCGGCGTGATTGTAGTGGCGCTGACCAAAGCAGCAGAGCGCGAACTCAAACGCCAGTTTCGCGAGCGTGAGCCGAAGAAACAGTACGTGGCGCGGGTGTGGGGACATCCTGCACCTGCCGAAGGTTTGGTTGATTTACCGCTGATTTGTGACTGGCCCAACCGGCCAAAGCAAAAGGTGTGCTATGAAACCGGAAAATCCGCGCAAACAGAATACGAAGTCGTGGAGTTTGCCGCGGATAATACCTCCCGGGTGGTGCTAAAACCTATTACTGGACGTTCCCATCAGCTACGCGTACATATGCTGGCGTTAGGACACCCGATTCTGGGTGACCGCTTCTATGCGCCACCGGAGGCGCTGGCAATGGCACCGAGGCTACTGCTGCACGCAGAGATGTTAACCATCACCCATCCCGAATACGGCAACAGTATGACGTTTAAAGTCCCGGCGGATTTTTAAATTCAGTTCCCATTTATGCCGGGGGCGCTTCGCTTGCCCGGTCTACAGTTATCAACGTAGGCCGGATAAGGCGCTGGCCGCCATCCGGCATACTGATTATTTAAAGCCTTTCTGTTCTTTAATTAGCTCGTAAGCTTTTTGAATTTCCTGCGCTTTTTGCTTCGCCATTTCCATCATTTCTGGCGGCAGGCCTTTTGCGACCAGCTTGTCAGGGTGATGCTCGCTCATCAGCTTACGATAGGCGCGCTTAATGGTGGTTGCATCATCTGTTGCTTTTACCCCCAACACGTTACAGGCATCTTCCAGCGTGGGTCCACGTTGCGCCTGCTGCCAGCCACCGCCCGCAGATTGCTGTTGATATCCGCCACCAAACTGCGCTCCACCCTGCATCATGCGGAGGAACTGATCAAACTGGGTACGCGAAATCCCCAGTTCTTCAGCGATGACGTACAGCACTTCACGCTCGTTAGGATGAAGAGAACCATCGGCAAATGCGGCCTGAATTTGAATTTCCAGAAACATGCGGATCAGATCGAATCGACCAAAGCAGACACTACGAAACTGACGCATCTTTTCACGTAATGGGTAATTGTCTGATTTTCCCACGCGGAAAGCATGCTGCGCCGCAGTACGCGAATCACCGTGCAAATTCATGCGATCCATCAACTGGCTGGCGATATGAATATCCGCCTCAGTAACACGTCCCTTGGATTTAGTCAGATGCCCCATCACCTCAAAAGTGGTGGCAAAAAACAGCGCCTGACGCTCTCGTTGGTTGGCGAACCATGCCATTTTGCGCATTCGGGCTTTGTCGAACATATGGCCAACTAACAGGCCTAACACCACACCCCAGAAGCCGCCGCCCATCATTAAGGCCACGGCCACACCAATAATCTTTCCCCAATACTGCATACATTCCCCAAATCTTTATGCTCTTGGCCAGGCTATGTCCCACAATATAAGGTGCTTTTACCGTTTTACGGCTGCGGTCAATTGTGGGACATAGCCTATAATTTGCATTATCATACCTGTCATTCAATGCCGTGCCTAACACCACAAACGCTATACCCGTTGGATTTCGAGTTACGACAAGGCAGCAACGCAGTGACAAATTCGTCTGGAACGAATTTGAACAACCGCAGACTGCCGCCGAAGAGGGATAAAGAAATCCCTCATCGCATCCCCTGACGCTTTACAGTGCAGGTAACTGGGGAAAACGAAGAAGACAACGAATATGCAGCTTGAAAGGTGACGGGCATAAAATGGGCAGGATTAATACTAGCGAAGTGAAGATGAGATAAGTTAGGCTGTGACCGTTTGTCACGCGCGACGCTACTGATGATGGAACAATAAATACAACGTATGAAAAAACGTATTCCCACTCTTCTGGCCACCATGATTGCCAGCGCCCTCTATAGTCAACAGGGCCTGGCAGCCGATCTCGCCTCACAGTGCATGTTGGGCGTGCCAAGCTACAACCGTCCTCTGGTGCAGGGCGATACCAATGAGTTACCTGTCACCATCAATGCCGATCACGCAAAAGGGAACTACCCTGATGACGCCGTGTTTACCGGCAACGTGGATATTGCGCAGGGTAACAGCCGCCTACAAGCCGATGAAGTGCAGCTTCATCAAAAACAGGCCGAAGGTCAACCCGCTCCCGTTCGTACCGTCGATGCGCTGGGCAACGTCCATTATGATGACAACCAGGTCATTCTGAAGGGACCAAAGGGCTGGGCAAACCTGAATACGAAAGACACCAACGTCTGGGAAGGTGACTACCAGATGGTGGGACGCCAGGGGCGCGGGAAAGCGGACCTGATGAAACAGCGTGGTGAAAATCGCTACACTATTCTGGAAAACGGCAGTTTTACCTCCTGTCTTCCGGGTTCCAATACCTGGAGCGTCGTCGGTAGCGAAGTGATTCATGACCGTGAAGAACAGGTCGCTGAAATCTGGAACGCCCGTTTTAAACTGGGCCCGGTTCCTGTGTTTTACAGTCCCTATTTACAACTCCCTGTCGGCGATAAGCGCCGTTCCGGTTTCTTGATCCCGAACGCAAAATACTCCACCAAGAACTATTTTGAGTTCTACCTGCCGTATTACTGGAATATCGCGCCCAACATGGACGCCACCATTACGCCGCATTATATGCATCGTCGTGGCGGTGTGATGTGGGAGAACGAATTCCGTTACCTGACCCAGGCAGGTATGGGGCTGATGGAGTTCGATTATCTGAATTCCGACCGGGTCTACGACGACGAACATCCGAATGATGATAATTCACGCCGCTGGCTGTTTTACTGGCAACACGCCGGTGTGATGGACCAGGTGTGGCGTTTCAACGTCGACTACACCAAAGTCAGCGACTCCAGCTACTTTAATGATTTTGACAATAAGTACGGTTCCAGCACCGACGGTTATGCGACACAGAAATTCAGTGTTGGCTATGCGGTGCAAAACTTTGATGCAACGATCTCAACCAAACAGTTCCAGGTCTTTGCAGATCAGAACAACAGCAGTTATTCCGCAGAACCGCAGTTAGACGTCAACTACTATCAAAATGACGTCGGTCCGTTCGATACCCACATTTATGGTCAGGCGGTGCATTTCGTTAATACCAAGGACTACAAGCCGGAAGCGACGCGTGTGCACCTTGAGCCGGCCATCAATCTGCCGTTGTCCAATCAGTGGGGAAGTATCAACACTGAAGCGAAGCTGATGGCGACGCACTATCAGCAGACCAATCTGGATTGGTATAACGCGAATAACCCCACGAAGCTGGACGACTCCGCTAACCGCGTGATGCCGCAGTTCAAAGTCGACGGTAAGTTGGTCTTCGAACGTGATATGCAAATGCTGGCACCAGGCTATACCCAGACGCTGGAGCCGCGTGCGCAGTATCTGTACGTGCCCTATCGCAACCAAAGTCATATCTATAACTATGACTCTTCCCTGCTGCAAGCTGACTACAGCGGCCTGTTCCGTGACCGTACCTATGGCGGTCTGGACCGTATTGCCTCCGCAAACCAGGTAACGACCGGCGTCACATCTCGCGTTTATGATGACACGGCCGTTGAACGTTTTAATATTTCTGTGGGTCAAATCTACTATTTCACCGAGTCTCGCACTGGCGATGACAACATTAAATGGGAGAATGACGACAAAACCGGTTCACTGGTATGGGCAGGCGATACCTACTGGCGCATCTCCGATCGTTGGGGTTTACGCAGTGGGATCCAGTACGACACGCGTCTGGACAGTATCGCCACCAGCAGCAGCAGCATCGAATACCGCCGCGACGAAAACAGCATGCTGCAGTTGAACTACCGCTATGCCAGCCCGGAATATATTCAGGCTACTTTACCGAAGAAAGATGACAATAACTATTGGAACGCCCCTCAGTATAAGGACGGGATTTCTCAGGTGGGTGCAGTGGCGAGCGTGCCGATCGCTGAACGTTGGTCAATCGTCGGGGCTTACTACTTCGATACCAATGCCAACAAAGTGGCGGACTCCATGCTGGGCTTGCAGTACAACTCCTGCTGTTATGCCATTCGCGTCGGCTACGAACGTAAGCTGAATGGTTGGGATGACACCCAGCAACACGCGATATATGACAACTCGATCGGCTTTAATATCGAACTGCGCGGCCTGAGCTCTAACTATGGCCTTGGCACCAACCAGATGCTGCGTTCGAACATTTTGCCGTATCAAAGCTCTTTATGATCTGATTGATTTACAACGTAATCCGCATTGCGGTTAATTGAAATGGAAAAAGTATGAAGAACTGGAAAACGCTGCTTCTCGGTATCGCCATGGTTGCGAATACCAGTTTCGCTGCCCCACAGGTGGTCGATAAAGTCGCAGCCGTCGTCAATAACGGCGTCGTTCTGGAAAGCGACGTCGATGGCTTAATGCAGTCAGTAAAACTTAATGCGGGTCAGGCAGGTCAGCAATTACCGGACGATGCCACGCTGCGTCATCAGATCCTGGAACGTTTGATCATGGATCAAATCGTTCTACAGATGGGTCAGAAGATGGGTGTAAAAATCTCTGATGAGCAGTTAGATCAGGCCATTGCCAACATTGCCAAGCAGAACAATATGACGCTGGATCAAATGCGCAGCCGTCTGGCTCAGGATGGTCTGAGTTATTCGACCTATCGCAACCAGATCCGTAAAGAGATGACCATCTCTGAAGTGCGTAATAATGAAGTTCGCCGTCGCGTCACGATCCTGCCACAGGAAGTTGATGCCCTGGCGCAGCAAGTTGGCAACCAAAATGATGCCAGCACTGAGCTGAACCTGAGCCACATTTTGATTCCGTTACCGGAAAACCCAACGTCAGATCAGGTTAACCAGGCGGAAAGCCAGGCGCGTTCTGTGGTTGACGAAGCGCGTAGCGGTAGCGATTTTGGCAAGCTGGCCATCACCTATTCTGCTGACCAGCAGGCGCTGAAAGGCGGCCAGATGGGCTGGGGACGTATTCAGGAACTGCCTGGTATCTTTGCTCAGGCGTTAAGCACCGCGAAAAAGGGCGATATCATTGGCCCAATTCGTTCAGGTGTCGGCTTCCATATTCTGAAAGTCAACGACATGCGTGGCCAGAGCCAGAGCGTCTCCGTGACTGAAGTTCATGCCCGCCATATTCTGCTGAAACCGTCGCCGATCATGACCGATCAACAGGCTCGCCTGAAACTGGAACAAATCGCGGCTGATATTAAGAGCGGTAAAACGACCTTTGCAGCAGCAGCAAAAGAGTTCTCTCAGGATCCGGGCTCAGCAAACCAGGGCGGTGACCTGGGTTGGGCTGCAGCCGATATTTTCGATCCTGCTTTCCGCGATGCACTGACCCGCCTGAACAAAGGTCAGATGAGCGCGCCGGTGCACTCTTCCTTCGGCTGGCATCTGATCGAGCTGCTGGATACGCGAAATGTTGATAAAACTGACGCGGCACAGAAAGACAGGGCTTATCGCATGCTGATGAACCGTAAATTCTCGGAAGAAGCAGCGACCTGGATGCAGGAACAACGCGCCAGTGCGTACGTTAAAATTCTGAGCAACTAATGACTCGAACTCAACGTGTTGTGATCACTCCCGGCGAACCTGCCGGGATTGGTCCGGACCTTGTGGTCCAGCTTGCACAGCGCGAGTGGCCAGTAGAACTCGTTGTTTGTGCTGATGCCACGCTACTCCGTGACCGGGCAGCCATGCTCGGTTTACCGCTCTCGCTCCTACCCTACTCTCCAGATACCCCAGCCAAACCACAATCAGCCGGTACGCTGACGCTATTGCCGGTTGCGCTGCGCCGCACGCCTGTCGTCGCGGGTCAACTGATGGTAGAGAATGGGCAATACGTCGTCGACACGCTGGCTCGCGCCTGCGATGGTTGTCTACAGGGCGAATTTGCAGCGCTGATAACCGGCCCCGTCCACAAAGGCGTGATCAATGACGCTGGCGTGCCGTTTACCGGGCATACTGAGTTTTTTGAAGACCGCTCACAGGCGAAGAAAGTCGTGATGATGCTGGCAACGGAAGAGCTGCGTGTTGCTCTGGCGACCACACATCTGCCGCTTAAAGCCGTTGCTGACGCCATTACCCCGGCATTATTGCGGGAAGTGATCGGCATTCTGCATCATGATTTACGTACCAAATTTGGCCTGAACGATCCGCATATTCTGGTTTGCGGCTTGAATCCGCATGCGGGAGAAGGCGGTCATATGGGGACGGAAGAAATAGACACCATCATCCCGGTACTGGATGAACTGCGTGCGCAGGGGATGAAATTAAACGGTCCACTGCCTGCAGATACCCTGTTTCAGCCCAAATATCTCAACAGCGCGGATGCCGTGCTGGCAATGTACCACGATCAGGGCCTCCCCGTGCTAAAATACCAGGGATTTGGTCGCGGAGTGAATATCACGCTGGGCCTGCCCTTTATTCGCACATCCGTTGATCACGGCACCGCACTCGAACTGGCGGGTCGTGGGCAAGCAGATGTCGGCAGTTTTATTACGGCGCTTAATCTCGCCATCAAAATGATTGTTAATACCAATGAATAATCGAGTCCATCAGGGCCATTTAGCCCGTAAACGTTTCGGGCAAAACTTCCTCAACGATCAGTTTGTGATCGAAAGTATTGTCTCTGCTATCAACCCGCAAAAGGGTCAGGCAATGGTCGAAATCGGCCCGGGCCTTGCTGCATTGACCGAGCCAGTTGGCGAACGTCTGGACAAGCTCACGGTCATCGAACTGGACCGCGATCTGGCTGCACGTCTGCAAACACACCCGTTTTTAGGACCAAAGCTGACTATTTATCAGCAAGATGCCATGACCATGAACTTCGGTGAGCTATCACAAACGATGGGTCAGCCGCTGCGCGTATTTGGCAACCTGCCGTACAACATCTCCACACCGCTGATGTTCCATCTTTTTACCTATACTGATGCCATTGCCGACATGCATTTCATGTTGCAAAAAGAGGTGGTCAATCGTCTGGTTGCAGGGCCAAACAGTAAAGCGTATGGTCGATTAAGCGTCATGGCGCAATATTACTGCAATGTGATCCCGGTGCTCGAGGTTCCACCGTCGGCTTTCACACCAGCACCGAAAGTAGATTCCGCCGTTGTACGCCTGGTCCCTCACGCGACGATGCCGTACCCGGTTAAAGATGTTCGCGTCCTGAGCCGAATTACCACCGAAGCGTTTAATCAGCGCCGTAAAACGGTACGTAATAGCCTCGGTAATCTGTTCAGCGTTGAAGTGCTGACAGAGTTGGGCATTGACCCGGCAATGCGAGCGGAAAATATCTCTGTCGCGCAATACTGCCGGATGGCTAACTATCTGTCAGAAAACGCGCCTTCGAAGGAGAGTTAAGCATGATCAATTCGCCCCGAGTGTGTATTCAGGTACAAAGCGTCTACATTGAGGCGCAATCCTCACCTGATGATGAACGTTACGTTTTTGCTTATACCGTGACTATCCGCAATTTGGGGCGAGCGCCAGTGCAGCTGTTGGGACGTTATTGGTTGATAACCAATGGTCATGGGCGCGAAACCGAAGTTCAGGGTGAAGGTGTGGTTGGCGTACAGCCTCACATCGAACCTGGCGAAGAGTACCAGTACACCAGCGGCGCCGTTATTGAAACGCCGCTGGGCACCATGCAGGGTCATTACGAAATGATCGATGAGCAGGGCATCGCCTTTACTATCGATATTCCCGTATTCCGACTTGCCGTTCCAACACTCATTCATTAAAACAATTTCTATGGCAACATACCTGATTGGCGACGTTCATGGTTGCTACGATGAACTGGCAGCATTGCTGCATCAAGTAGACTTTACCCCTGGAAAAGACACCTTATGGCTCACCGGCGATTTGGTCGCGCGTGGGCCAGGATCGCTGGACGTCCTGCGCTATGTGAAATCGCTGGGCGACAGCGTGCGCCTGGTATTGGGTAATCACGATTTACACCTGCTGGCTGTGTTTGCCGGAATCAGTCGTAATAAACCAAAAGACAGAGTCACATCGCTGCTCGAAGCACCGGATGCTGACGAATTAATTAACTGGCTTCGCCGTCAGCCGCTGCTGCAGGTAGACGAAGAGAAAAAACTGGTCATGGCGCATGCTGGCATTACCCCGCAATGGGATTTGCAGACCGCGAAAGACTGTGCACGGGACGTGGAAGCCGTGCTGTCGAGTGACTCTTATCCGTTTTTCCTTGATGCTATGTACGGCGACATGCCGAACAACTGGACGCCAGAGCTGACGGGGCTGGCCCGCCTGCGCTTTATTACCAACGCGTTTACCCGCATGCGTTACTGCTTCCCCAATGGCCAGTTAGATATGTACAGTAAAGAGTCGCCAGAAGATGCACCTGCCCCGCTAAAGCCGTGGTTTGCTATCCCCGGCCCCGTCAGTGAAGCCTATAGCATTGCATTCGGGCACTGGGCATCGCTGGAGGGAAAAGGCACACCGGAAGGTATTTACGCGCTGGATACGGGCTGCTGTTGGGGGGGAGATCTCACCTGTCTGCGCTGGGAAGACAAGCAGTACTTTGTACAGCCGTCAAACCGCCATCTGAATCTGGACCCGGGCGAGGCGGTCAACGCCTGATAAGTCGTCTGCCGGATGCGGTGCTCGCACCTTATCCGGCCTACGCATATGTCACCCTGTAGGCCGGATAAGCGCAGCGCCATCCGGCAGTGACATGATTAACGACGCTCCAGAATCTCGAAGCAGTAGCTGTGGGAGTTTTGCGCGTCGGCATCGTGGAATTCGCTGAACACCGATTCCCAGTCATCCGGTTCGTAGTCCGGGAAATGCGTATCCCCTTCCACTTCCGCATCAATATGTGTCAGATACAGTTTCTGCGCTTTCGGCAGGAACTGCTCATACACGCGCCCACCACCAATCACCATAATTTCAGGTTCATCGCCACAGGCTGCAATCGCCTCATCAACAGACTTCACCCACTGCACGCGATCGTCGGTGCCGGGTTTGCTGCTGATGACGATATTTTTACGCCCAGGCAGCGGTCGCCCGATGGATTCCCAGGTATGGCGTCCCATGACAACCGGTTTGTTTAAGGTATTACGTTTAAACCAGGCGAGATCGGCAGGTAGGTTCCACGGCATGGCGTTCTCCATACCGATGACGCGATCTACCGCTAACGCCGCAATCAGACTGATCATTGATTATTTCCCGGATACAAAAAAATTGTCGCCACTATACGGAAAGCGCAATCTTTCGTCGACTAGCCAAAGGAAGATGTGCAGGAAAATTTTCTGTTCTGCTGGCGAGTCCGTGAATTCTGAGTGGACTCCCAGCATTACAGTCGTTCAAAAACAGTCAACTAGCAGTAAAGTTTGCAGAACATCACATTTTTCCCCTACGCTGACGGTTTCACTTCCGGCTCATCGGCGGTGTCGCCCGTATGTTTACCTTCATCCGTGCCTTGCCAGCCATGGCGTTGAATTAACGATAAATGTTGACGATCTTCGGCAATAATTTCACTCAGCATTGCGCTGGTACGCTTATATACAGCCGCACGGGAAATCGCGTCATCTTCGCCTTTCACCATCTCCTCAACCATCAATATATTGAAGCGCCGGAAGACGTCAGCGCGCTCACGTGCTTCATAGCGCCCAAGCCCGAGACTTTCCAACGCCAGTCGTCCGGTTTTTAATGCGCCTTCGAAGGTTTCACGTTCCGGCATTTCCACCCCGGCCTGGCGCAGACGAATGTAGTGATCCACATCGCGCGCTCGGGCAATAATTTGCAGATGCGGGAAGTGATCTTTCACCATCTCGGTCAGTTGCAGGCTGGTTTGGGGATCGTCGATGGCATTAATGATCACTTCCGCTTTGGCTGCTCCCGCAGACTCCAGCAGATCCATTCGCGTCGCATCACCATAGAAAACCTTCATACCAAATTTGCGCAACGTCTCAACATGATCCGGATCGTGATCAAGGACCACCATCTTGACACCACTCGACAGCAGCAGACGACCGGTTATCTGCCCGAAGCGTCCAAATCCAGCGATGATGACTCGCGGTTGCTCTTCATCAATTTCATCTGCTTCACGTTCTTCACCGGTAGCCGATTTTTCCAGACGCGTCAGGACAACCAGTAAAATCGGTGTAGCCGCCATCGATAATGCCACCGCCAGCGTCAGTGCTTTCGCCCATTCGGGATCGAGCACATTTGCCATTTGCGCCGCGCCAAATACCACGAAAGCAAATTCACTGCCCTGCCCTAATAATACGGCAAACCAGCGACGCTGCTTACCCGGCACCTGTAATGGCCGGGCAATAAGCCACAGCATCACGGTTTTAATTACCAGGAAACCGACCAACAGAACGATAATACGCAATGGGTTATCAATCAGCGTACCAAAATCGATAGACATACCCACGCCGATGAAAAACAGCCCCAACAGCAGGCCTTTAAACGGCTCAATGTCGCTTTCCAACGCATGACGATACTCAGAGCTCGCCAACAGAACGCCCGCCAGAAACGCGCCCATCGCCATTGATAACCCGACTTCTTCCAGCAGCAAGCCAAAGCCGAAAACAAGAAACAGCGCGACGGCGCTGAACACTTCTCGCAGGCCCGAGCGGGCGACAAAACGCAATGCCGGACGCGTGACATAACGCCCTAACAGCACCACCAACGTCAGCGCCCCCGCCACTTTAAGCGCCGACAGCGCAAATGCCCCCAGTGTTGTCGATGCACCGCTCGCCGCCAGTAATGGGATCATCGCCACCAGCGGAATGGCCGCGATATCCTGGAACAACAGCACGGCAAACGCGCTACGCCCCATTTGCGAAACCATCAGGTTACGTTCATTCATTGCCTGCATCGCAATCGCGGTGGATGAAAGCGCCAGCGTCATACCGATCAGCTCCGCCACCTGCCAGCGCAGTCCGAGGAACATACAGAACAGGCCAATCAGCCCTCCACAGACCACCATCTGCAATGCACCGCCGCCAAACACCGAGGCCCGCAGCTTCCACAGACGCTGTGGATCCAGCTCCAGACCAATAACAAACAGCATCAGCACTACGCCGATTTCCGCAAAATGCAGGATAGATTCGGCGTCCGTCACCAGCCTCAAGCCCCACGGGCCGATAATGCACCCGGCGATGAGATAGCCCAACACCGACCCTAAACCCAGGCGCACGGCGATGGGTACAATCAGCGCTGCCGAACCGAGATAAATCAGCGCCTGTATCAGCGTATGACTATCCATGGTGTTCCTCCTGCCATTCCATCAGACGTTGTTTATAGTGGCGCGCCTGCGCCTGTAGCGTTTCATCATCACAGATGAACGTACAGTGCATGGCAAACGGTGGCAGCCATTTGAGTCCGCAATATAACGCCGTGGCCTGTAAAGGCTGGGAAAGCACGTCAAACCCGGGGTGGGAACCGATATCAAAGTGGTTTTCACCGCCACCAGTGGTTACTGCCCACATCAGGTGTTTGCCATGCAGCGCGGTGCTGCCGTGACCATACGCCCAGCCGTGGGAGAGGACCTTATCCATCCACAGTTTGAGTAACGGAGGTGTGCTGTACCATTGCATGGGATGTTGCCAGATAATCAGGCTCGCACGTGACAGCGCGTCCTGTTCTGCGGCGATATCGATATTGAAATCGGGATAGAGTTCGTAGAGCGAACGAACCTCCACTCCCTCCAGTGTCCTTACCTGCTCAAGCATCCGCTTATTCGCATGCGAATGCTGCGGATAGGGATGTGCATAAATGATGAGAATCATGATTAGCCTGCTTCACTGCATTATTGTAATAACAGTGAGTTTAGTCAGTTAATCCGCAGGCTAAAAGTCAATATTATTGAGTAGATGAATGTAGAAAACTGAACTAGTTGTCCAGCTCGCTCATATTCTTAACCTGATCGCGGTTAATTTGTTCCGTCTTACCCGTTTCCGCATTTTTATACGAGACCAGGCCCGTATCTTCATCCACTTGCGGTTTGCCATCGGTGACGATCGTTTTACCGTCGGTCGTTTTGACCGCCTGATTAGAGGAACAACCGGCAACGGTAAACAGTGCTGCGGCGGTAAAAATGGAGGTGATCAGAATATGTTTTTGCATGGTGTTCTCCCTGCTTTTCAGTCATTTTCAGTGATATACCCGTTAACTGTAGGCTAACTAACTGAGTCACAGGGAAAATACAGAACACTCTTAGCCACTCGCTCTGGACATCGGTTTTCTACGAATCGTCATTTGACTGGTTTGCGTCAGCGTCAATCCTCGCGTTTCTGGCGCGAAGGCAATAGAAACCAGCAGGCCAATCAACGAAATCCCTGCCCCCATTAACATCACGGAGTTGATCCCATATTTCGTGATGAAGATCGGCAGTGCCCATGTTGAAACAATGGTTCCGATGCGGCTCAACGACATGATCACACCAACGGCAGACGCACGAATATCGGTAGGGAACAGTTCATTAGGATACAACCATTGCAGGTTCCCTGGCCCCCCAGAGAAAAACGCATACACAGCGAAAGCCACCACCACCAGCCAGGCCCCCATATCCGGGATCAACCCCAGAGCGGCCAACGCCAGCGTCATCATGATAAAGCTGCCAATCAACAACGGCCGACGACCTACGCTATTGAGCCAGAACATCGGTGGAATACAGCCCAGCATGAAACACAGGCTGATCACCACATTCCCCAACGCGGCGCTTTTTCCAACACCAAGGCCCAGCAAGCCAACAATCTGCGGACCAAAAGTGTAAATAGCAAACATCGGGATCACCTGGCAGGTCCAGATAGCCGCGACAAACAAAACAAATGGAAAGTGACGACGATTAAACAGCTGAAGAAAACGGGTTTCCTGTGGCGCTTCTTCATCGAACACCACCGGTTCACCGAACAGTTTGATCATCATCGCTTCACACTCTTTCACCCGGCCTTTTCGCAATAGCCAGCGCGGCGATTCAGGAAGATCAAAACGGCCAATCAGGATCAAAATGCAGGGGATCACGGCGCTGCCGAGCATCCAGCGCCATCCGCCCTCAACATCATACAGCCAGTAGCCGACCAGATCGGCGCAGGTGGCACCGACATACCACATCGCGGCAATAAAACCGATGGAGAACGCGCGTTGACGGGTATTGGAAAACTCGGTGATCATCGAGGTCGCAATCGGGTAATCGGCGCCAATAACCACCCCAATTAATACACGCATCACTAACAACTCAACGGGCGAGGTCACAAACATCGTCGCCGCCGATATCACGCCAATGGCGATAATATCGATGATGAACATTTTGCGCCGCCCGACCTTATCGGAAATGTAACCAAACAGCGACGTACCGACAAATAGCCCGGCCAACGTTCCGGCACCCAGCAGGCCAATCCACTCGGCATCCAGTTTTAACGCTGGCGTGAGCTGCTCCAGCGCAACACCAATCATCACCAGCACATATCCATCCAGGAATGGTCCACCGCTGCCCCACAGCATTATCCGGCGGTGAATAGAGGTAAATTTGATGTCATCAAAGTTCCTGGGCTGCTGCATAGCGACTTCCTGTTTCAACACGGGCAAAGCGTCATCTGTAGGCCGGATAAGGCGTTTACGCCGCCATCCGGCATTGGCGCCACATGATTGCCGGATGGCGATGCTACCGCATCTTATCCGGCCTACGGGGCACAACCTCGTACTTATTAGCCGTAGCGGAACTCCACGCCAAACGTTCCGCGCGGGTATTCCCATTTCTCCAGCGCCGTATCAAGTCCGAGAATTCGGCACGTCCCGCACTCAAGGCACCCGGCGTAATCAAAACGCACGCTGCCATCATCCTGCTTTTTATACAGCCCCGCCGGACAGGCCTTAATTAGCACCTCCAGTACCTGTTTATCCGGCTGCGTTCTCAGAATGATATGTGGGCTCTCTTCATCCACATTGAATTTATTGACGCCCAGTTTGACGTCCACATTGACGGGAGATGTCATAATACGGTCACTCCTTTCAGGCCATCTTTCATCAGGTTGATGAAACCCACTTTCTTCGCATGGCGCAGGATTTTTTTACGCATGGGTACCGGGGCGGAACCATCGACGGTGAATAGATCGCGGGCAATACTGACCGCCATTTCGGGATAAGCGGTAAACATGCGGGGATTATCAAGAAAAGCCGGCAGTTTCTGATACATGCGCATATCGCGCATCGGACCTTCGTCCAGATGCTGACGGTATTCACCCAGCGACTGCTTGCTAAAGTCATCACGCGTCATGGCAGAAAGCACTGTCTTCGCCGCGGCCTCACCTGCCGATATCGCTAAATCCATACCGCGGATGGTGAAGCCGAGATTCATACACATCCCGGCAGCATCACCGGCAATCAGAACGCCATCGCCTACCAGCTCAGGCTGCATATTCATTCCGGCTTCAGGTACGACGTGCGCGGCGTATTCCACCAGCTTGCCACCGGCAATCAGCGGCGCTACAGCCGGATGCTGTTTGAAATCTTCCAGCATTTGCGGGACCGATTTTTTCGCGTCTTTCAGATGATGAAGACCACAGACCAGACCCAGAGAGAGCGTTGTTTCATTTGTATACAGGAAGCCGCCTCCCATCAGGCCATCGGTTGGCGACCCGGCAAACAGACAGGCGGCGCCTTCGTTACCCTGCAACTGAAAGCGATCCTCAATCACCGACTTTGGCAACTCGATCAGCTCTTTCACGCCAACGGCGACATGCGCAGCCTGAACGCGCTTTGCCATTCCCAACTTTTCTGCCAACAGAGAATTCACCCCATCGGCAAGGATCACCACTTTCGCTTCCAGAATATCGCCATCGGCTTCCACGCCCACGACTTTGCCATCGCGCTGTACGACGTTATCCACACGAATACCGGTGATGAGCTGAGCGCCGGCTTCTTCGGCCTGCTCCATCAGCCAGGCGTCAAACTTACTGCGTAATACGGAGTAAGAAACCTGCGACGATGCAGCATCCTCACCGTTGCAATAGTCGATAGTCATCGCCCCTTTGTCGGTCATAAAGGCGAGTTTTTCGTGGGTAATCACACGTTCAATCGGGGCTTGTTCGGCAAAGCCTGGGATAATACGCTCCAGGCTATGCGCATACATGCGCCCACCGGTGACATTCTTCGCGCCAGCAGAATTTCCGCGCTCGATAACCAACACTTGTGCACCTTCGCGAGCGAGCACCAGCGCCGCAACCGAACCGGCCAGGCCTGCACCCACGATGATGGCATCAAAGATATCTTCGGACATAACAAACTCCTCTCTGCAGCAGGGTACTCTCGTACCCTGCCCGATATGGTTTAGCGCGCTAAGGCAGCCGTCAGCGCAGGCAGGATCTTCAGTGCATCACCAACGATGCCGAAATCCGCGTACTGGAAGATCGGTGCATTTTTGTCTTTGTTGATAGCGAAGATCGTCTGCGCGCCGTTGGCGCCAACCATATGTTGGATCTGCCCGGAAATCCCCACGGCCAGATACAGTTCAGGTTTCAACATCAGGTTGGAGATGCCGACGTAGCGTTCGTGCTCCATCCACTTCTCGTTTTCTGCTACCGGGCGGGAACAGGCCAGCTCAGCGCCAATCGTCTGGCACAGCGCTTCAGCCAGAGAGATATTCTCTTTGCTGCCAATACCACGTCCCACGCTGACCACCAGACGGGCTTTATCAAGATCAACGCTGTTGCTCTGACGCGCCTGAGTTGCCGTACGCGTCACGGCAATGGTCGGAGCCTGCCATTGCACCGTGTGCATCTCGCCGCTACGGGAGGTGTCTGGCTGTTGGGCGTCAAACGTTCCGCTACTAAGCGTCAGTACGGCAAACGGTGACGCGATGGTTTCCGCTCCCATTGCCAGGCCACCGTAGACCATATGTTTGACCGCTGCTTTTCCGTCCTGCAATGTCACTGCACTGGCATCATTGGAAACTGCCGCTGACAAACGAAAACCCAGTTTTGCCGCTAACAACTTGCCGCGACGCGTATTCGGCAGCAGTACCGCACCCCCTTCGCTGTGCTGACGAATCGTCTCAGCCATTACCCCGGCATAATCCTCCACCATGCGATCTTCTGGTTTACCGCTGAGCAACCAGGCATGATCCGCACCCAGTTGGAATGCCATCGCGCTATCAGCGTCATTCAGTACGAATGTGTTAACCTTTTCACCTAAAGCCTGCGCACCACTCATCAGTTCCGGCAGACGAGAAGGGGTATCGCTGAATACCCAGACACTGGAAAACTTGTTCATAACATCCCCTGATAATTAAATGATTTTGCGAAGATTCTCGACAAATGCGGCAATCTGTTCTTCACCGTCGCCTTCAATCACAACGCGTTGACGCTCGCGTTGTTTCGGTGCGGCAACCTGTTGTACGGAATACGCCTGTGCGCCAGTAAATCCAATGTCCGCTGGCGACCAGACCTGAACCGGCTTTTTCGCTGCACCGAGAATGGCTTTCATCGAAGGGATTTGTGGCGTGTTGATGTCAGTTGAGACCGCAATCACCGCCGGCAGCGGTATGCTCAGGGTCTCAATTTCATCTTCCAGTTCGCGTTCTACTGTAAGGGTGTTATCCGTTAGGGACAGGATCTTGCTTACACCGTTAATCGCCGGGATATTCAGTGCTTCGCCCACCAGCAGACCAACCTGCTGTGCGTACAAATCGGAAGAACCATCACCACAGATAATCAGATCAAAGCCTGATTTTTGTGCGGCAGCGGCCAGCGCGCTCGCGGTATGTTGTGGCAGCGCCTGTTCAAACTGATCGTCAATCACCACAATCAACTCATCAGGGCCACGGGAGAGCACATCTTTACGCCCTTTGGCGTTAGTCAGTGCTTTCCCCCCCACGCTCATGGCGACAACCTGTGCTTCTCCTTGCTGCTGTTTTAACTGACACGCAGCTTCGATTGCATTCAGATCATATTGGCTGATTTTGCCATCCGCTTTGCTGAAATCCAGGGAACCGTCAGCATTATTAATTGCAATATCCTGTTCATCAGGTACGCATTTGTAGCAAGTAATTATCTTCATTGCATCTCCAGAAATCATGAAGGAAACGTTATTTATATCGGCGGTGTTAAATACAAATATCACGCTCTTTAATTCGGAAATAAAACATTAATCACCAATATTGAAAATGTCACACATTGATATTCATAACTTTCAATAGTGTTATGCATCTCACCAATATTGAAAGAAACGTGTCAAACAGGAAAATTTTCAATATTGTTTGCTGGTTCAACAATATTGAAAGATAAACACTTAAAAAAGTTAAAAAACCAATCATAACTAATTGAATATTAAGGATTAATATTGATATTTAAGCCAAAATTACCAGCATAAAAAAATCGTGATATACATCACAGAACCAGCCGTTACGAATACCCATTATGAGTTACTCACTGAGGCGCCCCAGAGGTTAAATAGTTATCAACAAATCATTAATAATAAATAAACAAAAGATTACAAACGGGAACGCTAAATAAATTTCGTTTTCACACTGGAATTCAATTATGAAAAATGAAAAGAGAAAGTCGGGAATTGAACCTAAGGTTTTCTTTCCGCCATTAATAATTGTCGGGATACTTTGCTGGCTAACAGTAAGAGATCTTGATGCTGCTAATGTGGTTATTAATGCGGTATTTAGTTATGTCACCAATGTCTGGGGTTGGGCATTTGAATGGTATATGGTCATCATGCTCTTCGGCTGGTTCTGGCTGGTTTTTGGTCCGTACGCCAAAAAGAAATTAGGCGACGAAAAACCAGAATTTAGCACCGCCAGCTGGATTTTTATGATGTTCGCCTCCTGTACATCCGCTGCCGTACTGTTCTGGGGCTCGATAGAGATCTACTACTATATCTCTACGCCCCCCTTTGCTCTCGCCCCGAACTCTACAGGTGCGAAAGAGATAGGCCTGGCATACAGCCTGTTCCACTGGGGGCCGCTGCCATGGGCAACCTATAGCTTCCTCTCCGTTGCCTTCGCCTACTTCTTCTTTGTGCGCAAAATGGACGTCATCCGCCCCAGCTCTACACTGGTGCCTCTGGTTGGCGAAAAGCATGCAAAGGGCTTGTTCGGAACGATCGTCGATAACTTCTATCTGGTGGCGCTGATCTTTGCGATGGGTACCAGTCTCGGTCTGGCGACACCGCTGGTAACCGAGTGTATGCAGTACCTGTTCGGCATTCCGCATACGCTGCAATTAGATGCCATCATCATTACCTGCTGGATCATCCTGAACGCTATTTGCGTAGCCTGTGGCCTGCAAAAAGGGGTCAAGATCGCCAGTGATGTGCGTAGCTACCTGAGTTTCCTGATGCTCGGTTGGGTGTTTATCGTCAGCGGTGCCAGCTTCATCATGAACTACTTCACCGACTCCGTCGGGATGCTGCTGATGTATTTGCCGCGCATGTTGTTCTATACCGATGCTATCGGCAAAGGCGGCTTCCCGCAGGGCTGGACCGTCTTCTACTGGGCATGGTGGGTCATTTACGCCATCCAGATGAGTATCTTCCTTGCACGTATTTCTCGTGGTCGTACCGTACGTGAACTGTGTTTCGGGATGGTGCTGGGTCTGACCGCTTCGACCTGGATCCTGTGGACTGTCCTTGGCAGTAACACGCTGCTGCTGATGGATAAAAACATCCTCAATATCCCGCAGTTGATTGAACAACACGGTGTGGCGCGCGCCATTATCGAAACCTGGGCCGCCTTACCATTTAGCACCGCCACGATGTGGGGATTCTTTATCCTCTGCTTCATTGCCACTGTCACTCTGATTAACGCCTGTTCCTATACCCTGGCGATGTCGACCTGTCGCGAAGTTCGCGACGGTGAAGAACCACCGCTGCTGGTCCGTATCGGGTGGTCCGTCCTGGTGGGCATCATCGGTATTGTTCTGCTGGCACTGGGAGGATTGAAGCCGATTCAAACTGCCATCATTGCCGGGGGATGTCCGCTGTTCTTCGTCAACATCATGGTAACGCTGTCCTTTATTAAAGACGCCAAAGTGCACTGGAAAGACAAGTAATTCTCATTAACCCAATTGATCAAGAGGCTGAAAGATGGATTTCAACTTAAATGACGAACAGGAACTGTTTGTCGCCGGTATTCGTGAACTGATGGCCAGTGAGAACTGGGAAGCTTATTTTGCCGAGTGCGATCGCGACAGCGTCTATCCAGAACGTTTTGTAAAAGCACTGGCGGATATGGGGATTGATAGCCTGCTGATCCCGGAAGAACACGGTGGTCTGGAAGCGGGTTTCGTCACCGTTGCCGCCGTCTGGATGGAACTGGGTCGTCTTGGCGCACCGACTTACGTGTTGTACCAATTGCCAGGAGGTTTTAACACTTTCCTGCGTGAAGGCACACAGGAGCAAATTGATAAAATCATGGCGTTCCAGGGAACCGGTAAGCAGATGTGGAACTCCGCGATCACCGAACCGGGAGCGGGATCGGATGTTGGTAGTCTGAAAACCACTTATACACGCAAAAATGGTAAGGTTTATCTTAATGGCAGTAAGTGTTTTATCACCAGTAGCGCCTATACCCCGTATATCGTGGTGATGGCGAGAGATGGTGCATCGCCGGATAAACCTGTTTATACCGAGTGGTTTGTTGATATGAGCAAAGCAGGTATCAAGGTCAACAAGCTGGAGAAACTTGGTCTGCGCATGGATAGCTGCTGTGAAATCACCTTTGATGACGTCGAACTGGATGAGAAAGACATGTTCGGTCGGGAAGGTAATGGTTTCAACCGCGTAAAAGAAGAGTTTGACCACGAACGTTTCCTCGTCGCTCTGACCAACTACGGTACGGCAATGTGCGCCTTTGAAGACGCAGCGCGCTACGCTAATCAGCGTGTACAGTTTGGCGAAACTATCGGCCGTTTCCAGCTGATTCAGGAGAAGTTTGCGCATATGGCGATCAAACTGAACTCCATGAAAAACATGTTACTGGAAGCCGCATGGAAAGCGGATAACGGCACCATTACCTCGGGTGACGCGGCAATGTGCAAATACTTCTGCGCCAATGCCGCGTTCGAAGTGGTAGACAGCGCTATGCAGGTACTGGGTGGCGTGGGTATCGCGGGCAACCATCGCATTACCCGTTTCTGGCGTGACCTGCGTGTTGACCGTGTTTCTGGTGGTTCTGACGAAATGCAGATCCTGACGTTGGGTCGTGCGGTACTCAAGCAATACCGCTAAGTGGGATGCCGGATGGCGCTGTGCTTATCCGGCCTACAACTAACTGCCAGGAGCAAAAGAATGAATCATTTACCAATGCCAACCTTTGGGCCGCTTGCCGGGCTGCGGGTTGTCTTTTCAGGAATTGAAATTGCCGGGCCGTTCGCCGGGCAAATGTTTGCCGAATGGGGTGCGGAAGTTATCTGGATAGAGAACGTGGCATGGGCCGATACCATCCGCGTGCAACCCAACTACCCGCAGCTTTCACGCCGTAACCTGCACGCACTCTCGCTCAATATTTTCAAAGATGAAGGCCGGGAAGCGTTTCTGAAATTAATGGAAACCACCGACATCTTCATCGAAGCCAGTAAGGGCCCGGCCTTTGCCCGTCGCGGCATTACTGATGAGGTATTGTGGGAGCATAACCCGAAACTGGTTATCGCCCACCTTTCCGGCTTCGGTCAGTTTGGCACCGAGGAGTACACCAATCTTCCGGCTTATAACACCATCGCGCAGGCATTCAGCGGCTATCTGATCCAAAACGGCGACGTTGATCAACCTATGCCCGCCTTCCCATACACCGCCGATTACTTTTCTGGCATGACCGCAACCACCGCCGCGCTGGCTGCGCTGCACAAAGTGCGCGAAACAGGGAAAGGGGAAAGTATTGACGTTGCCATGTACGAAGTGATGCTGCGTATGGGTCAGTACTTCATGATGGATTACTTCAACGGCGGCGAAATTTGCCCACGCATGACCAAAGGTAAAGACCCCTACTACGCCGGTTGTGGTCTGTACAAATGTGCTGATGGCTACATTGTTATGGAACTGGTTGGTATCACGCAAATCAACGAGTGCTTTAAAGATATTGGTCTGGCTCACATCCTCGGTACCCCTGAAGTCCCGGAAGGCACTCAGCTTATCCATCGCGTTGAATGCCCATACGGCCCATTAGTCGAAGAAAAACTGGATGCCTGGCTGGCGGAACACACGATTGCCGAGGTCCAGGCACGCTTTGCCGAGCTGAACATCGCTTGCGCGAAAGTACTGACTATTCCAGAACTGGAAGGCAACCCGCAGTACGTTGCCCGTGAATCCATTACTCAGTGGCAAACGATGGATGGTCGCACCTGCAAAGGGCCAAACATCATGCCGAAATTCAAAAATAATCCGGGGAAAATCTGGCGTGGCATGCCATCACACGGCATGGATACCGCCGCCATTCTGAAAAATATCGGTTATAGCGAAGCAGACATAAATGAGCTGGTCGGCAAAGGCCTGGCCAGGGTTGAGGAATAAACGCGACGCGCTAACCCACGGGTTTGGTTAGCGCTCACGCCTGTTTTCAGTGGATAAAGCAATATGGATATCGTTGGCGGACAAAACTTACGTCAGATGTGGGACGACCTGGCCGGGGCGTACGGAGATAAAACGGCACTTATTTTCGAATCCTGCGAAGGAAACGTTCAGCAGTTTAGCTATGCCTCGCTCAATGAAGAGATTAACCGCACGGCAAACCTGTTCCATTCCTTAGGGGTTCGCAAGGGCGATAAGGTCGCATTGCATCTGGATAACTGTCCGGAGTTTATTTTTTGCTGGTTTGGACTGGCAAAAATCGGTGCCATTATGGTCCCGATCAATGCCCGTCTGCTGGGTGAAGAAAGCGCCTGGATCCTGCGAAACAGTCAGGTGCGCCTGCTGGTCACCAGCGCCCAGTTTTATCCTATGTACCGCCAGATACGCCTGGAAAACGAGACACCACTGAATCACATCTGTCTGATTGGCGATCGGCTTCCGGCGGATGACGGCGTGAGCCACTTTTCCCTCCTGAAAGACCGACAGTCGGCCACGCTATGCTATACACCCGCGCTATCCACTGACGACACGGCAGAAATTCTGTTTACCTCAGGCACCACCTCGCGGCCTAAAGGGGTGGTGATTACCCACTACAACCTGCGTTTTGCAGGTTACTACTCTGCCTGGCAGATCGCCCTGCGCGATGATGATGTGTACATGACGGTGATGCCCGCCTTCCATATCGACTGCCAGTGCACGGCTGCAATGCCGGCATTTTCATCAGGGAGCACCTTCGTGCTGATTGAGAAGTACAGCGCCCGGGGCTTCTGGGACCAGGTACGTAAATATCAAGCGACGGTGACGGAATGCATCCCGATGATGATCAGAACGCTGATGGTACAGCCCGCCTCACCGACGGACAGGCAACATCATCTGCGTGAAGTGATGTTCTACCTCAACTTATCAGAGCAGGAAAAAGACGACTTTACCGGTCGCTTTGGTGTCAGGCTGCTGACCTCCTACGGTATGACAGAAACTATCGTCGGCATTATTGGCGACCGTCCAGGAGACAAACGGCGCTGGCCTTCAATTGGTCGTGTCGGCTTTAGCTATGAAGCAGAAATCCGCGACGACCAAAACCTCCCCCTGCCCGCCGGTGAAATTGGTGAAATATGCATTAAAGGCGTGCCGGGTAAAACGATTTTTAAAGAGTATTACGCTCAGCCAGAAGCAACGGCTAAAGCGCTGGAGCCGGAGGGCTGGCTACATACGGGTGATTCGGGTTACCAGGATGAGGATGGCTTTTTTTATTTTGTCGACAGACGCTGCAATATGATTAAACGCGGCGGAGAAAATGTCTCCTGCGTTGAGCTGGAAAATATCATTTCTGCACATCCGAAAATTCAGGACATTGTTGTTGTCGGTATCAAGGACACTATCCGTGATGAAGCGATTAAAGCATTTATTGTCCTGAATGAAGGTGAAACATTAAGCGAGGCCGAGTTTTTCAGCTTCTGCGAACACAATATGGCGAAATTTAAGGTTCCCTCTTTTATGGAGATCAGAACCGACCTGCCGCGAAATTGTTCAGGGAAAATAATTAAAAAAAATCTGAAATAACCTCTCTGGCAGGAATATCTCCTGCCTGAAAACCTATTTATCTGGAGATGAACCATGAGTGAATCATTACATCTGACCCGCAATGGCCCGATTCTGGAAATTACGCTGGACAGGCCCAAAGCAAATGCCATTGACGCCAAAACCAGCTTTAAAATGGGCGAAGTTTTTCTTAATTTCCGTGACGATCCTGAATTACGCGTCGCCATCATCACTGGTGGCGGTGAGAAGTTTTTTTCCGCAGGTTGGGACTTAAAAGCCGCAGCGGAAGGTGAAGCACCTGATGCCGATTTTGGCCCAGGCGGCTTTGCCGGTTTAACCGAAATATTCGATCTCGATAAACCGGTCATCGCTGCGGTAAACGGCTATGCATTTGGTGGTGGTTTCGAACTGGCGCTGGCGGCCGATTTTATCGTCTGCGCAGAGAACGCCAGCTTCGCCCTGCCGGAAGCAAAACTCGGTATCGTGCCGGACAGTGGCGGCGTACTGCGTCTGCCGAAACTGCTGCCGCCGGCTATCGTCAACGAAATGGTGATGACCGGCAGACGCATGAGCGCCGAAGAAGCGCTGCGTTGGGGGATTGTGAACCGTGTCGTTAGCCAGAGTGAATTGATGAACAGCGCCCGCGAACTGGCGCAACAACTGGTTAATAGCGCCCCGCTGGCTATCGCCGCGCTGAAAGAGATTTACCGTGCGACCAGCGAAATGCCGGTGGAAGAAGGCTACCGTTACATCCGTAGCGGCGTACTGAAACACTATCCGGCTGTCCTGCACTCTGAAGATGCGCTGGAAGGGCCACAGGCATTTGCGGAAAAACGCGATCCGGTGTGGAAGGGCCGTTAATCAAGACATGCCGGATAGCGGTATAAACGCCTTATCCGGCCTACGAACACGGCATCTCAGCCCGATAAGCGCCATCCGGCAAAAAAGCGAGGAACAACCATGAGCTATTACGCCTTTGAAGGACTGATTCCGGTCGTACACCCGGATGCGTATGTCCACCCCAGCGCCGTGCTGATTGGCGATGTCATTGTGGGGGCCGGTGTGTATATAGGCCCGCACGCGTCACTGCGTGGTGATTATGGTCGTCTGATCCTCGAGGCAGGCTCTAATCTGCAGGATGGCTGTATCATGCACGGCTATTGCGACACCGATACCATCGTGCATGAGAATGGACACATCGGCCATGGCGCTATTTTACATGGCTGCGTGGTCGGTCGGGATGCTTTGATTGGCATGAACAGCGTCATTATGGACGGCGCAGTGATTGGCGAAGAGAGCATTGTTGCCGCCATGAGCTTTGTCAAAGCCGGATTTCAGGGGGAGGCAAGACAGATGCTGGTTGGCTCACCGGCTCGCGTACTGCGCGAAGTCACCGATCAGGAACTACACTGGAAACGGCTGAACACCAAAGAGTATCAGGATCTTGCCATTCGCTGTCAGACTGGCTTACACGAAACGCAGCCACTAACGCAGGTCGAAAAAAACCGACCGCGCCTGAAAGGCACGACGGATGTGAAGCCGAAATCAGCACAGTAATTGATGCCGGATGCGCTCACGCTAATCCGGCCTACGCGTCAATCACCGTTTGTACCGCCATCAGGCAAACTGATCATTAGCGACGCATACTCTTGGAGAGCATCATTTGCCATTTCTGCTCACGGTTAAGTTCTGTTGGAGGAACCGCTGACAGGCGCGGCGTTTTCGCCATGCTCACCTTTTTTTCCTGCAAATTGTGATTCAACCTGCTGTAAAGATGAGAATCAATACTCACAACTTTCACCAGTCGCTGGCACTGACAGCCCCGACCGGCAATCTGGTTAGGGATCATCTTAACTTCACAAACGATTTCCCCCACTTCGGACAGAATATAGGAGAGCGTATTAATCGCTTTGCAGTGTTCAATATCAAAATGGCGGGAAATTTCCTTTGCAGTGATCCAACGATCCTCAGCCATCATCCAGTCAGCAATTAACAAATAAAGCGGTCTTTCAACATATTTTTCACACATAAGCACACCATTTCACAAATTAAAAATCTGGCTACGGCCTGTCCAAATTAATAAAAACTAAGCCATATTAAAATTGTGGATATAAAGGATAGTATGCGACTTGAATGTTGATTAGTGTGAGCTATATCGTGCTTATTACATTGAAAATGTGGTTATGAAAGTGCATTTGGCCAGGAATGACCTTACTCGAATTTAAAAAAGGGTTTCTTTACAGAAACCCTTTCAAAATTATATTGCAGGTCAGGTTAACGCAATTATCACCGAACCTATTTTTTATGACTTTTTGATCTGCGCGTGCATTTCCTGGACAGAAGTCACCTTCTCGGTCGCATCTGCATTCAGCGCCATCGCCGTGGCAAAACCGCCGTTCAGCGTTGTGTCGTAATGCACCTTATACTGCAGCGCACTGCGGCGAATCAGCTTGGAGTCCTCAATCGCCTGACGACCTTCAGTGGTGTTGATGATGTAGGTGTATTCGCCATTCTTGATACGGTCCTGAATGTGCGGACGGCCTTCATGCACTTTGTTTACCAAACGTGGATTAATACCCGCTTCACCCAGCACAATCGCCGTGCCGTGTGTAGCATCCAGCTCGAAACCAAACTTCAACAGTTTCGCCGCCAGGTCTACTACACGTTCTTTATCGCCTTCACGTACGGAGAGCAGCGCACGGCCCTGTTTTTTCATGGTAGAACTGCTGCCCAACTGTGCCTTAGCGAACGCTTCGGCAAAGGTACGCCCCACGCCCATGACTTCACCGGTAGAGCGCATTTCTGGCCCTAACAGCGGGTCAACACCTGGGAATTTGTTGAACGGCAGCACCACTTCTTTCACGGAGTAGTACGGCGGGATAATTTCTTTGGTTACGCCCTGCTGTGCCAATGTTTTACCCGCCATCACACGTGCCGCCACTTTCGCCAGCGGTACACCAGTGGCTTTAGAGACGAACGGTACAGTACGCGCTGCACGTGGGTTAACTTCAATCAGGTAAACTTCGTTGTTCTTCACGGCAAACTGGACGTTCATCAGGCCACGCACCTGCAGTTCGAAGGCCAGTTTCTGCACCTGTTGACGCATGACGTCCTGAATTTCCTGACTCAGCGTATAAGCAGGCAGAGAACATGCGGAGTCACCAGAGTGCACACCCGCCTGTTCGATGTGTTCCATAATGCCGCCAATCAGCACCATTTCACCGTCACAAATAGCATCCACGTCAACTTCTACCGCATCGTCGAGGAAGCGGTCCAGCAGCACTGGCGCGTCGTTGGACACGCTAACTGCCGTCTGGAAGTAACGACGCAGGTCGGCTTCGTCGTAGACAATTTCCATCGCGCGGCCGCCGAGAACGTAGGACGGACGCACCACCAACGGATAACCGATTTCTTTTGCTTTCTCAACAGCTTGCTCGATAGCGGTTACGGTGGCGTTGGCCGGTTGCTTCAGCTTCAGACGGTCAACCGCCTGCTGGAAACGTTCACGGTCTTCGGCACGGTCAATCGCATCCGGGCTGGTACCGATAACCGGAACACCTGCAGCTTCCAGCGCACGAGCCAGTTTCAGCGGAGTCTGACCACCGTACTGAACGATAACGCCTTTCGGCTTCTCGATACGCACGATTTCCAGCACATCTTCCAGCGTCACCGGCTCGAAGTACAGACGGTCAGACGTGTCGTAGTCGGTTGAAACGGTTTCCGGGTTACAGTTGACCATGATGGTCTCGTAACCGTCTTCACGCAGCGCCAATGAAGCGTGTACACAGCAGTAGTCGAATTCAATCCCCTGGCCGATACGGTTCGGACCACCACCCAGAACCATAATTTTATCGCGGTCTACGGACGGATTCGCTTCACACTCTTCTTCATACGTGGAGTACATGTAAGCAGTATCGGTAGCAAATTCTGCGGCACAGGTGTCAACGCGCTTGTAAACCGGGTGCAGCTTATACTGTTCACGCAGTTTGCGAATTTCTGCTTCGCGCACGCCAGCCAGTTTAGCCAGACGCGCATCGGCGAAGCCTTTGCGTTTAAGCATACGCAGGAAGTCAGCGTCGAGGCCGTTAATGCCCACGTCTGCCACTTTTTCTTCCAGACGCACCAGTTCTTCAATCTGCACCAGGAACCAGCGGTCAATGTTGGTCAGGTTGAACACACCATCGACGGACAGGCCAGCACGGAACGCATCAGCGATGTACCAGATACGCTCAGCGCCTGCGTCTTTCAGCTCACGGCGGATTTTAGTCAGTGCTTCCGGGTCATCCAGGCTTACTTTCGGGTCAAAACCGGTCGCGCCCACTTCCAGGCCACGCAGCGCTTTCTGCAGTGATTCCTGCTGGGTGCGGCCAATCGCCATCACTTCACCAACAGATTTCATCTGGGTAGTCAGACGGTCGTTTGCGCCCGCAAATTTCTCGAAGTTAAAACGTGGAATCTTCGTCACAACGTAGTCGATGGACGGCTCGAAAGATGCCGGAGTACGACCGCCAGTGATGTCGTTCACCAGCTCATCGAGGGTGTAACCCACCGCCAGTTTCGCCGCTACTTTCGCAATCGGGAAGCCTGTTGCTTTAGACGCCAGCGCTGAAGAGCGGGAAACGCGCGGGTTCATTTCGATGACAATCAGGCGACCATTTTTCGGATTCACCGCAAATTGCACGTTGGAACCACCGGTTTCAACGCCGATTTCACGCAGTACAGCCATCGAGGCGTTACGCATGATTTGATATTCTTTGTCGGTCAGCGTCTGGGCAGGTGCTACGGTGATGGAGTCACCGGTATGGATGCCCATCGCGTCGAAGTTTTCGATGGAGCAGACGATGATGCAGTTGTCGTTTTTATCACGCACCACTTCCATCTCGTACTCTTTCCAGCCAATCAGTGATTCATCAATCAGCAGCTCGTTGGTTGGGGAAAGATCCAGACCGCGTTCGCAGATTTCTTCGAACTCTTCGCGGTTATAGGCGATACCGCCGCCGGTGCCGCCCATGGTGAAGCTGGGACGGATAATGCACGGGAAGCCAACATCAGCGGCAACCGCCAACGCTTCTTCCATGGTGTGGGCGATGCCTGAACGCGCGGTGTCGAGGCCGATTTTTTTCATCGCGATGTCGAAGCGACGACGATCTTCTGCTTTATCAATGGCATCTGCCGTCGCGCCAATCATGGTCACGCCGAACTCAGCCAGTACGCCCTGGCGTTCCAGTTCCAGCGCACAGTTCAGCGCCGTCTGGCCGCCCATGGTCGGCAGCACCGCATCCGGGCGCTCTTTTTCGATAATTTTGCGTACCACTTCCCAGTGAATAGGCTCGATATAGGTTGCATCGGCCATTTCCGGGTCGGTCATGATGGTTGCCGGGTTGGAGTTCACCAGAATGACGCGGTAACCCTCTTCACGCAGCGCTTTACACGCCTGCGCACCGGAATAGTCAAACTCACACGCCTGACCGATTACAATCGGACCCGCGCCCAGAATCAGGATACTTTTTATGTCTGTACGTTTTGGCATGGCTCTTATACTCCTGATTATTTCGCGGACTGACGGTATTGCTCAATAAGCTCGATAAAGTGGTCAAACAACGGCGCAGCGTCGTGCGGACCTGGGCTCGCCTCCGGGTGTCCCTGGAAGCTGAATGCCGGTTTATCGGTACGATGAATCCCCTGCAGGGTGCCGTCGAACAGTGACTTGTGGGTCACGCGCAGGTTGGCAGGCATGGAGGCCTCATCAACCGCAAAACCGTGGTTCTGCGCGGTGATCATCACGGTATTGTTATCAATATCTTTCACCGGATGGTTGCCGCCGTGGTGGCCAAACTTCATCTTGATGGTTTTTGCACCGCTCGCCAGCGCCAGCAGTTGATGACCGAGGCAGATGCCAAATACCGGAATATCGGTTTCGAGGAATTTCTGAATCGCGGTAATCGCGTAATCGCACGGCGCCGGGTCGCCAGGACCGTTGGACAAGAAGATACCGTCCGGATTCATCTTCAGGACCTCTTCTGCAGAGGTCTGCGCCGGTACTACCGTCAGGCGACAGCCGCGATCCGCTAACATACGCAGAATGTTGCGCTTGGCACCAAAATCATAAGCCACAACGTGGAACGGGAGTTCATCAGCAGATTTTGCTTCCGGTAAGTCACCTGCCAGCGTCCAGCTACCCTGCGTCCAACTATACGGCTCCGCAGTGGTCACTTCTTTCGCCAGATCCATACCGTTCAGGCCCGGAAATGCTTTGGCTTTTTCCAGCGCCAGTGCCGCATCCGGGTTGTCACCCGCAATAATGCAGCCGTTCTGTGCGCCCTTCTCACGCAGCAGGCGCGTCAGCTTACGGGTATCGATATCGGCAATCGCCACGATGTTATGGCGCTTCAGGTAAGAAGAAAGGTCTTCAGTATCGCGGAAGTTGCTGGCAATCAGCGGCAGGTCGCGAATGACCAGGCCTTGCGCATGTACCTGAGAAGATTCTGCATCGGCTTCATTGGTGCCGACATTACCGATATGAGGATAAGTAAGAGTGACGATTTGGCGGGAATAGGAAGGATCAGTGAGGATTTCTTGATAACCGGTCATTGAAGTATTGAAAACGACTTCCCCAACCGCCGAACCTGTTGCCCCTATGGCCCGACCGTGAAACTGGGTTCCGTCTTCCAGAACCAATAGCGCTGACTTAATCAAAACACCCTCCAGAGAATATTCACTCACTTTATTTGCATATTAATTCATTAACACACCATGAATCAATGCAAATTTGCTTACCTATGGATTTCTGGCAAACGGCGGCATTCTAGAGATAGCCCACGTAAAAGTCTACCCAAAAGGACAATTTTTATTATTATTTTGCGCCATTGACGAATTAACCCGCCTCCAGGCATCAAAAAGATCAACTAACTTAGAGTAGAAAACGCTTGCGGAGCAGGAAGAGTATCAAATCTCAGAAACAAGAGATAAAAAGCAGACCAAATGGTCAAAATTTACATTTAACCAACAAAAAAAGGCAATAAAACTTATAAAAACAAGAAACTCGATTTAAAAACAACACTAAACAGATAAAATAAAGGGCAATAAAATATTGCCCTATGTAATCAAATAATTACGACTACAATAACCACATCACGAAGGGTAATAAACCTTACAAATTGCGTAAATCAAGCACATCTCGCATATCAAAAAGACCATTTGATTTAGATTTCAGCCAAATCGCCGATCTCACAGCACCGTTGGCGAATGTCATACGACTGGAGGCTTTATGCGTAATCTCGATGCGCTCACCAATATCAGCAAACATCGCGGTATGTTCCCCAACGATATCTCCCGCACGCACCGTAGCAAAACCGATAGTGCCCGGCACACGTTCACCGGTATAACCTTCACGCGCATAGACGGCACAGTCTTTTAAATCTTTATCCAGTGCCCCGGCTATCGCCTCCCCCATCGCCAGCGCGGTACCAGACGGCGCATCCACTTTATGGCGGTGGTGAGCTTCAATAATTTCAATGTCGGTATAGTCACCCATGACTTTCGCGGCTTTCTCCAGCAACTTCAGCATGACGTTAACGCCGACGCTAAAGTTAGCGGCGAAGACGATGCCAATATCCTGTGCGGCATCGTGAATAGCCTGTTTTCCCGCATCATCAAAACCTGTGGTACCAATTACCATGCCTTTGCCGTGCTGGCGACAAAACGCCAGATGTGTCAGCGTACCTTCAGGACGGGTAAAATCGATAAAAACATCAAAATCATCTTTTATCGCTTCAAGGCTGCTTTGCACGGTCACGCCCGTCTTTCCTGCGCCCGCCAGTTCCCCGGCATCGCTACCCAGTAAGGAAGAGCCTTCACGTTCCAGCGCCGCACCAAGCTGTACGCCATCCATACCCAGCGTGGCCTGAATCAACTGACGCCCCATGCGTCCTCCGACTCCCGCGATGGCAACGCGGATTTGTGCATCATGCATAGCTATTCTCTTTTGTTAATTTTACGTAAATCGTTTTCAGATTAACCAGCGTATCGCTGCGCCGCCAGCCGAAAACGTCGATAATTAGAATTTAATGATAAACAGGGAAAGATATCAGTAAAAGGCATGACGCCACAGAATAAGCAGCGTCATATCGTTATATAGCGTGGAAATCAGGGGGCCAGTGCCAGAACGTGCGCCACCCACTGCTGGAATCCCTCAACGTTCAGCCCCAGTGCCACCTGGGCATTAGCGGGTTGCCCCAGCCGCCCTTCGATATCTACTACCGTTGTACCAGCGGTATATTCCCCCTGCGTTTCAACGGCGACAAAACAGGGCTTGAGCGTAAAGAGATCCGGGCGCACCAGCCAGGCAATCGCACAGAGGTCGTGCATTCGCAGCCCCGTATTCATGCTACCGCTACGGTAATGACTGAACAGCGCATGCAGCATTTTTCCGGTCTGATTAAGCCCTGGTAACGTCGCCAGATAATCCGGCGCAAGCATGGCCTGGTTGGTCACGTCCAGCCCGCACATTACAATCTCCAGCCCACTCTGGAATACTTTCGCTGCCGCTTCCGGGTCGATAGCAATATTAAACTCAGCGTTTGGCGTGAAGTTCCCGCGCCCAGCCGAACCGCCCATAATCACCAGGCGGTGAATATTGAAGGTACACTCAGGATAATGAGTGAGGAGCAACGCAATATTCGTTAAGGGGCCAATGGCGACCAACGTCACCGGTTGTGGGGCATGCATCAACGCGTCACGGATAGCCTGAAAAGCAGGTTTTGCCAGCGGCTGGCGGTCGTGCTCGACAAATTCGTACCCTTCCATGCCGGACTCCCCGTGTACAGAAGCAGCATCGCGCAACGGGCGCACCAGCGGCATGGATGCGCCCTGCGCCAGGGGAATATCCGCATTCCAGAAATGCAGCAACTGCAATGCGTTACGGGTGGTTTTTTCCACCGAAACATTGCCTGCTACCGTGGTCATTAGTTGTAGATCCAACTCAGGGGCAAACAACGCAGCGGCAATTGCAGCGGCATCATCAATGCCGGGATCGGTATCAAGAATGATCGGTAAGCGCATGGTTTCTCCAAAAAAAATGCCAGACGTTAAGTCTGGCATCTTCGCATAATCGTGACGTGAAAGACTTACTCTACTTCACGAACATCCACACGCAGTTCTTTAGGCACTTCGAAAACGATATTCTCTTCACGGCCTTCAAGCGGGATAGCTTCTCCACCGCCCAACTCCTGCAGACGAGCAATCACATTCTGAACCAGAATATCGGGTGCCGAAGCACCGGCCGTTACGCCCACACATTTCGCGGCTTTCACCCACTCTTCCTGGATATCAGTCGCATCATCAATCAGATACGCGGCTTTCCCCATCCGCTGCGCCAGTTCAGCCAGACGGTTAGAGTTAGACGAGTTTTTCGAGCCGACAACCAACACAACATCCGCCAGCTCCGCCAGCGCACGTACCGCTTCCTGACGGTTAGTGGTGGCATAGCAGATATCGTCTTTTCGCGGCCCGACGATTTTCGGGAAGCGTTGGCGCAGCGCGTCGATGACATCCGAAGTATCGTCAACGGAGAGCGTGGTCTGCGTCATGAAGGAAAGTTTACCTTCATTTTTCACGTCCAGTTTCAGCACATCTTCCGGTGATTCAACCAGATACATCCCCCCTTGCGGGTTGCTGTATTGGCCCATCGTACCTTCAACTTCCGGGTGCCCGGCGTGACCGATCAGGATCGACTCTTCGCCGCGACGGCTGGCCCGGGCGACTTCCATGTGCACCTTGGTCACCAACGGACAGGTCGCATCAAAAACTGTAAGGTCGCGGCCTTTGGCTTCGTTACGCACTGCCTGAGATACGCCGTGGGCTGAGAAAATCAAAATTGAGCCGTCTGGCACTTCACTGATTTGCTCAATAAAAATAGCGCCGCGCTCACGCAGGCTATCCACCACGTAGCGGTTATGCACCACTTCGTGACGGACATAAATCGGCGCGCCGTAAATAGCCAGCGCGTTTTCTACAATGCTGATAGCGCGGTCTACGCCAGCGCAGAAACCGCGCGGGTTGGCCAACAGGATCTGCATTTTACGCCTCCAGTACTGGTTCGACTTCCAGCACTTCAATATCAAAATGAACGGTATGCCCAGCCAGCGGATGGTTGAAATCAACCGTGATCGAATCACCGTTGATTTCGCGGATAACACCTGGCATCTCACTGCCGTCCATTGCGGTAAAGAGCATGATTGCGCCAATTTCTGGCTCACCCGCGTCCATAAATTCCCGACGCGAGAAATACTGAATTAAGTCCGGGCTGGTGATGCCAAAGGCCGCATCCGGTTCCAGGGAGAACGTGGTTTTATCGCCCTCTCTTAACCCCAGCAGGTGCTGCTCCAGTCCTTCAGACAGAGAACCATCGCCCAGGCGAAACAGCGCAGGCTTGCCGTTATTGCGGGTTGACTCTGCGGTGGAGCCATCGTCGAGCTTGAGGGTGAAGTGCACCAGCACCGCACTGTTACTCTGTACTGATTTAGACATGCAGGTTGCTCTTTAAAATTGCTGCCGACTGTTTGCCCGGTGGCGCTACGCTTACCGGGCCTACAAGGATCGCAGTATATTGTAGGCCGGATTAGCATAGCGCCATCCGGCATTTTTTATGCGGCTTTTTTCTCTTTCGACGGTAAGAAGCCTTCAAGAACAATCAACGCCGCGCCGATACAAATCGCCGTATCTGCCAGGTTGAAGGTCGCGAAATGCCAGTCTCCGACGTAAAAGTCAATCATATCAACCACAAAGCCGTGCCACAGGCGGTCGAACAAGTTGCCCAGCGCACCGCCAATGATTAACGCATACGCGATGTTATTCAGCTTCTGCGTCGCCTTCGAGCGATACATCATCACCATCAGGATGACGCAAATACCGATGGCAATGCCGGCAAAGAACCAACGCTGCCAGCCACCGCTATCGGCTAAGAAGCTGAACGCCGCACCGTAGTTACGTGCATAGTGCAGATTAAGCGACGGGAACAGCGACACCGTATCCCCCAGAGCAAAGTTCTGGAGGATCAGGTATTTGCTGCCTAAGTCAATAATCAGCACGGCTACCACCAGCCACAGCCAGCGTAGCCCTGTTGAACAAAGAGGCTTACTCATCAGGCAAACTTACGTTGTTCGCCATCACCGGCGATGTTGCTGACACAGCGTCCGCAGATATCTGCGTGTTCCGCCACCTGGCCGACGTCGGTGGTGTAATGCCAGCAGCGCGGGCACTTCTCACCTTCGGCTTTACTCAGTACGATCTTCAGCCCTTTGAGCAATTCGCTCTGCTGAGCATCAGCAGGTGCTGCGGCATAATCCGCAACAGTCGCACCGGAGGTCAACAGGACAAAACGCAACTCTTCGCCTAGTGCGGTCAGTTTCGCCGCCAGTTCAGGTTCGGCGTACAGGGTCACTGCCGCTTCCAGAGAACCGCCGACTTTCTTATCCGCACGCGCCTGCTCGATAACCTTGTTCACTTCGCCACGTACTTTCAGCAGCTCGTCCCAGAATGCGTCGTTCATGGCTTCGGTTTCGCCTAAGCCAAACAGACCGTCGTACCATTCACCAGTGAAGACGTATTTCTCGCGGGAACCCGGCAGGTAACCCCAGATTTCGTCTGCGGTGAAGGACATGATCGGTGCCATCCAACGAACCAGCGCTTCCGCAATATGGAACAGCGCAGTCTGGCAGCTACGACGCGCCACGCTGTCTGCTTTCGCGGTGTACTGACGGTCTTTGATGATATCAAGGTAGAACGACCCCATTTCTACGGAGCAGAAGCGCATCAGACGCTGTACCACTTCGTGGAAGTCATAGGCTTCGTAAGCTTTCAGGATCTCTTCCTGAGCCGCTTGCGCACAACCTACCGCCCACCTGTCCAGTACCACCATATCTTCCGGTTTCACCATGTCTTTCACCGGATCGAACCCGTTCAGGTTCGCCAGCAGGAAGCGCGCGGTGTTACGGATACGACGATAGCTGTCAGCGGCACGTTTCAGAATTTCATCGGAAACAGCCATTTCACCGGTATAGTCGGTCGATGCCACCCACAGACGCAGAATATCCGCGCCCAGTTTGTTCATCACATCCTGCGGAGAAACAGTGTTACCGATAGACTTGGACATCTTACGGCCCTGACCATCAACGGTGAAACCATGAGTCAGTACCTGGCGGTAAGGCGCTTTGCCTTTCATGGCGGTGGAGATCATCAAAGAAGACATGAACCAACCACGGTGCTGGTCAGAGCCTTCCAGATACATATCTGCCGCATGGCCTGCAAACTCAGGACGCACGTCAACGACGGATGAATGGGTTGAACCGGAGTCAAACCACACGTCCAGCGTATCCGGTACTTTGACGTACTGATCAGCTTCATCGCCGAGGATATCTTTCGGGTCGAGATCCCACCACGCCTGGATACCGTCTACCTCAACACGTTTGGCAACTTCTTCCATCAGTTCGATAGCGCGCGGGTGCAGCTCTTCGGTGTCTTTGTGGACAAACAGAGACATCGGCACGCCCCACGTACGCTGACGGGAGATACACCAGTCAGGACGGTTAGCAACCATCGATTCAATACGCGCCTGGCCCCAGTCAGGGATCCACTGTACGCCTTTGATCTCTTTCAGCGACTGCGCGCGCAGGCCTTTCTGATCCATGCTGACGAACCACTGCGGAGTTGCGCGGAAGATGATCGGCGACTTGTGACGCCAGCAGCATGGATAGCTGTGCTGCATCTTCTCAACGTGCAGCAGCGCGCCTTTTTCACTCAGCAGCGCAACAATTTTGTCGTTAGCTTTAAAGACGTTCACACCATCGAGTTCCGGGTAGGTGCCCGCCAGGTATGCGCCGTCCGGGCCAACCGGGTTAGCGATTTCCAGACCGTATTTCTGGCTGATGACGTAGTCATCCGGGCCGTGGCCGCCAGCGGTATGGACCGCACCGGTACCCGCATCCAGCGTAACGTGATCGCCAAGGATAGCCGGCACGTCAAAGCCCATAAACGGATGGGTAAAGCGCAGCAGTTCCAGCTCAGCGCCTTTTACGGTGCCAAGGATAGTGTATTCAGCCGCGCCAATACGCTGCATGACGCTTTCAACCAGATCTTTTGCCAGAATTACCGCCTGGCCGTCCATCTGTACCAGCGCATAGTCAAAGTCAGGTGCCAGAGAGATCGCACGGTTAGCCGGTAACGTCCACGGGGTGGTGGTCCAGATAACCAGAGAGATTGGGCCATTGACATCAGAGACGCCAAATTTTGCTTTTACTGCGTCCGGGTCGGCCGCATGGAACGCAACGTCGATAGATGGAGACGTTTTGTCATAATACTCAACTTCCGCTTCCGCCAGCGCAGAACGACAGTCAACGCACCAGTGCACGGGTTTCGCGCCTTTATGCAGGTGGCCGTTACCGATGATTTTGCCCAACGCACGAATAATGTTGGCTTCAGTTTTGAAGTCCATGGTCAGATACGGATGCGACCAGTCGCCCAGCACGCCAAGACGAATAAAGTCTTTACGCTGACCGTCAACCTGCGTTGCAGCATATTCGCGGCACTTAGCACGGAACTCCGCAGCGGTGAACTTCTCACCGGGTTTACCGTATTCCTGCTCCACTTTCAGCTCGATAGGCAGACCGTGGCAGTCCCAGCCCGGAACGTAAGGCGAGTCATAACCCGTGAGTCCTTTGGACTTCACGATAATGTCTTTCAGAATCTTGTTAACCGAGTGACCAATATGAATGCTGCCATTCGCATAAGGAGGGCCATCATGCAGAATGAAGGTTTTTTTGCCTTTTTTGGCCGCACGAATGATGCCGTACAGGTCATCATCAGTCCAACGCGCCAGCATTCCCGGTTCACGCTTGGCGAGATCGCCGCGCATCGGGAACCCTGTTTCCGGCAAATTCAGGGTTGATTTATAGTCACTCATCAGATTCTCGGTTCCGTATTTAAAACTCGTATAGGCATTAAGCCGGTTTTGTTAGCCCAAAAAAATCGCGGGCAGTTAACTCATCACGCGCAATCTGCGCTTTTAGTTCATCCAGCGAAGCAAATCGCTGTTCGTTGCGTATCTTTTTACGCAGTACTACATCTATATGGCGACCGTAGAGGTCCATTGCAACATCCAGTAGATGCACTTCCAACTGCTGACGTACACCGGCAACCGTCGGACGGGTGCCAATGTTAGCTACGCCGGGAAAAGGCTTTTCACCCAATCCCATCACTTCAACCGCATATACCCCTTTCACTGGGGAAACCTGGCGACGCAGCGGTAAATTTGCCGTCGGGAAACCGATAGTTCGCCCCAGTTCATCGCCATGTACGACGCGTCCTGAAATGGTAAAAGGGTGTCCAAGCAAACTTTCGGCCAGTTGCAGGTTATCGTCTGCCAGCGCCTGACGCACAGCGGTGCTGCTGATCCGCACACCGCCTTCACAGAAGGTTTGGGTACTGGTGATATCAAAACCATACTCAGCGCCCGCTTCCTGTAATAACAAGAAATCGCCCGCGCGGCTAGCGCCAAAGCGGAAATCATCACCAACAGCAAGAAATTGTACACCAAGGCGCTTCACCAGCAGGTCGCTGATAAAGGTCTGTGCCGTTAATGCGGCGAAACGCCTGTCAAAACGCACGCACAGCACGTAATCCACGCCGCATTCGGCCAGATAACGCAGTTTTTCCCGCAGGCGGGTAAGTCGCGCAGGTGACTTATCCGTCGCAAACAGTTCCAGCGGCTGTGGCTCGAAAATCATCACCATCACTGGCAGACCGCGTTTGCGCCCTTCTTCCTGCAAGCCCTGCAACAAGGCACGGTGGCCACGGTGCACGCCGTCGAAATTACCAATAGTCAGCACACACCCATGCGGGGCCTGACTGAGATTATGTATGCCTCGTATCAGCTTCATGTCTGGCTCAAAACAGTGAAAATCGTGAAAGTATACCCTGTACAGCGGTCAAGGTTAACCGGCGATTGTTTCCTCGAAACAGAAAGAAGATTGTTTTCATTGTTATGAAACAAATTGATGCCCTTCACCGGTAAACCAATTCAATTTTTCTCATCGAAAAGCTGTATTCACGCCACGCAAGCTGGTAGAATCCTGCGCCATCACTACGCAACGAGTGCTGCAATTTAAACGGCGCTTATTTGCACAAATCCATTGACAAAAGAAGGCTAAAAGGGCATATTCCTCGGCCTTTGAATTGTCCATATAGAACACATTTGGGAGTTGGACCTTGGCTAATATCAAATCAGCTAAGAAGCGCGCCGTTCAGTCTGAAAAGGCCCGCAAGCACAACGCTAGCCGTCGCTCTATGATGCGTACTTTCATCAAGAAAGTATACGCAGCTATCGAAGCTGGCGACAAAGCTACTGCACTGAAAGCATTTAACGAAATGCAACCAATCGTGGACCGTCAGGCTGCTAAAGGTCTGATCCACAAAAACAAAGCTGCACGTCATAAAGCAAACCTGACTGCACAGATCAACAAACTGGCTTAATCGTCTGCTTGTTGTCGCTTTGTGAAAAAACCCGCGTAAGCGGGTTTTTTTATGTCTGCTTATTTGCTCACTGGCGTAAAGAGCGCGGAATAGTCCGCATTACAAATACGCTGCACCGCCGGGTGCTGGATCATTCTCTCCGCAAAAATGGCATGGTATTCCTCCATCACATTCTCCACACGTCCAATCTCCACAATCGAATCATCGGCATAGAAATTGTTCGAATAGAGCGTTGGGGCAACGAAAATAGCATTGTGCGTGGCACCGAAGGCTTTCATCAATGCGGCATCATCAAACTCCCCGAGGATTTCAACATTCAGCCCCTGAGAGTTAATCCAGTTCAGCAACTTACGCCCCAGCATTGAACGACGGCCTGGAATCAGCAATCGCCGCTCTTCAAGACAGGCCGGAAATGGCTTCTCAGGTAAGGGATTCGTGCACCAAAAACTGACACAGCACTCGCCTATTTTCACCGAGAACAGACCTTCCTGCTGCGTCGAATCAATCGGACAATCTGAGATAATCATATCCAGCTTGTGCTGACTGAGCTGCTCTAGCAGCATCTCGTGCGTAGATTCAAAGCAGCGCAGGTGGATTTGTTCATCTTCCACCACAGCGGCATCCAGCACACTGCTGACCAGCTGTTTAGACAACGCATCCGCCACACCGACATCGAACAATAAATTAGACTCTTTGCGATAGTTCACGATATCCAGCATCTCCTGGCTTAACGTGAACATTTTATCCGCATAGCGAAAGACTAATTCTCCCAGTTCACTGGGCTCCAGTCCGCGCCCCTTACGCTTGAACAGTTTTCCCTGTAAGCGTTCCTCAAGCGCTTTAATCTGCCCGGTAATGGTCTGTGGCGTCAGATAAAGCGCTTCTGCTGCACCAACCACCGAACCTTCCTTATACACATGCCAGAAGTAATACAGGTGGTTGTAATTGATATGAGACATACTCTCTCCCTGAAAATTGTCACAAAAGCGTCAGCCGATCAGGCTGACACGTTCAATCGAGTGCGTAACCAGCAATAGCCGATCACTGCCGACAGCAAAGAACCGATCAGAATCCCCAGTTTTGCCCAGTTAATCAGCTCTGGATCAACGCTGCCGAACGCCAGGCTGGCAATGAAAATCGACATGGTGAAACCAATGCCGCACAGAATACCTACCGCCATGATCTGCTGGAAATTCGTGCCTTCTGGCAGCTGTGCCAACTTCAGGCGAAGCGCCAGCCAGCAGAACAGGCTAATCCCCAGCGGCTTACCGATGAGCAGGCCAGCGATAATTCCCAGCGGCAGAATCGAGGTCAATCCATCCAGCGTAACGCCCTGCAGCGAAACACCTGCATTAGCAAAAGCGAACAGTGGCAGAATCAGGTAAGCCACCCACGGATGCAGGACGTGCTCCAGACGCTTCGCCGGTGAGCGCCCATGTTTTTCCTTTAACGGAATGAAGAAGCCCACAATCACCCCGGCCAGAGTCGCATGCACGCCAGATTTCAGTACCGCAGTCCACAGCACCACGCCGACCAGAATGTAAATCCCCGTCCGCCTTACACCACACAGATTCAACGCAGCCAGAATAACAATGGCCAGAGCGGCAACCCCCAACGAAAGCAGTGAAAGATCGCTGGTGTAGAACAATGCAATAATCACAATGGCGCCGAGGTCATCAATAATCGCCAGCGCCATCAGGAAGATTTTCAGCGCCAGCGGGACACGACTGCCCAGCAGCGCCAGCACGCCTAACGCAAAAGCGATATCCGTTGCGGCAGGGATAGCCCACCCTTCACGAGTGACGGGATCGGCATAGTTAAATGCCAGATACAGCAACGCCGGGACAATCATGCCGCCAATCGCCGCAATGATCGGGAACGCTGCCTGACGCAAACTGGCAAGCGATCCCTGCATCAGCTCACGCTTCACTTCCAGACCGATCAGCAGGAAAAACACCGCCATCAAGGCATCGTTGATCCACAACAGCATATTTTTGTTGATCTCAAGCGCGCCAACCCGCAGTTGAACAGGCGTCTCCAGAAAGGCGTGGTACCATCCACTGGTGACCCCGATATTGGCCATCAACATGGCTACCGCTGCAGCGATGATCAGAATTATGCCGCCCGAGGCGTCGCTACTAAAAAAACGATGTAGATGTTTCACTTTTATTCTCTCTATTGGGTGAATACTTCGTAATTACTATCTTACTCCGCATAATTCATCGTTAATATTAGATTATTCATGATGAATAGATCGGTTTTTACGAACAAAAAAGCCCAACTGTTCGTTGGGCTGAGAAAAATTCACGCTGGAGCGTAAAACACACACTTAAGCATAGAGATTCATTTTGTACACACGGAAACTGGTGATGTCATAGCGATAACCTGCGCCATTAACGTCTTCACTCTTATAGTAACCGGAGGTCATCGTCGCTTCAAAAAGCACCGACTTCGTCTCTGGATCGATCTCCTGCAGGAGCAAGTTACCCATTGCTTCACTTCCCGCTCGTGGGTCATCAATATCACTGTCTCCCGGCTGGCAAGAAATAGCGAGTCCATTTTCATCAAACGTACAGTCGCCAAAATGCACCACAATATTCCCGTTTTGCTGTACTTCTTTAGCGCTCACACAGCTGCTATAACCGCGAGATCCCAACTCTTTCCCATACGCGAAAGGACGCATAACCGTCATCAAATTCAGATCAACGATGAAATGCACAACCTGGCTGTAGTTATCTGGCGGGAGAAGACTTTTACTGTCTTCACGGGAGCGAAAGTTACCGTTGTCAAAGACCATAAACTCAACAATTCCCGGTTCGTCATTAGCCACCTCAACCACGTTATGCTGCCCCCACGACCAAAAATCTCGGTTTGCAGCATCCACATCATCTTGATTACTGAGGTCGTAAAGAGGAATGCCTTCGCTGTCGACAGGAGTAAGAAGATAAGGCTGATAATCCTCTGTCCAATCCTCATGCGTGGACATAATAAACTGCAGCGCTTCAGTTTCCAGATCGATACCAAAAACAGCACTCTGATGGCGTCCTGAGGCAATTAGCAAATTATTCGTTTCATTAACATAGCTCTGGTTGATATGCAGCCAGTCCTGAACGGTCGCGTCTTCACCTGGAGCGGTCCCTGTTGGACGCGCTGTACGGGAGGTATCCAGAATCGTTGCCATATCGTAATAAGCAATCTCCTGTCCCGTTGAAAGATCAACCACAGATACGCCATCCTCATTCGTTTTCAGCGAATCAGGGCGACCAGAAGTATATTCAGAGGGCGCAACAATAGTATTACTGTCCCACTGCCAAATTGAATGGTGGAACTGGTTGTCCAACATATAAAATGTATACAGCCGCCCCATCATGTCAAACTCATACATATCCAGATAGGTATTTTTGGCTTCTGAGGTTGCCAGGAAATGACCATTATCCACACGAACCAAATTGAAGGATGGGAAGTCTTGTGTAACATACCAGCGCACCACGCCATCCTGATCCAGAGCGTAATTATAACGATCGAAATGTGTAATAAAATAACAGCCCGGCGCAAGCATATCTGTGTCAGTCGCTGATTGCGTCACATTAACAATGGGGAACCCAAGCTGCACATCTGCAGAATCTGTTTCAGGCAAAGGTTGAGTTGCAATCGTGTAAGTCGCATTGACCTCCTCGTCAACCAATAGGGTAAGTTGGTTATCGGTATCAGCCACCAGACCCAGTACAGGCAGCAAATTTTCCCCCACACTCAACGTAACCTCTTGGGTAATCAACATCGCATTTTGCGCCAAATCCTGAATGTTTAACGTAATGGTGCGTACTTCATCGCTCCAAACACCGGCATAAGCACTTAAGGGAGCGGTGCCATAAGGATTGAGAATAATAAGTGCATTATCTAGTGTATTCTCGTCAGTGATCTGCGCCAGACAATCTTGGTAAATAGCTGTATGACTGAGAACTATCTCATTATTAGTGTCGATACCCTGATTCACTGCCGGGCGAGGAGTCGGTAACTTAAGATTCTGCGCAGGAATATTTTCCATTATAAATCTCCATTGTATTCATTTCACCGTTCCACAGCGGAACAATAAAACAAATACATGGAAAATCATCAATCAGATAATAAAAAGGCATCAATTACTATCAATGGAAAATATGTTATAGTGTGATGTTTTTGTTATATTCAAACTTTAAGTAATTCAATACCATTGTGACATTTGCTGGCGACAAACGACTGAGTTGTAAGAAAAATGGATGTACCTGTAAAAACTGGATGAATTTTGTTGCTCCGGTTAGGGTTGCATAACGCAGCATACTCGTTTTTTTATTCCCTGTTAGATTACATACGGCTTTAGCATAACCGCGAGACGAAAAAGAACGCCAGACATTATTACGTATTCCACCGCTACGAAATACACGATAGGGAAAGTTTGCATCCGATGGCAAGTCACCCATTTCTCTTACAAATGAGATATGACAACGGCTTTGTCGAATAGATTTCAAATTCGCCATCATACATCCCCCTAATATAAAACATTCATGATCAATGTAGTGCTGAACATTAAGGGTTCGTTCATCTGTAAGTTCTTTGACCAACTCAAAATGTCGATATGCAGGGAGGACGGGTTTTACCAACATTCCGGGATCGTTTTTGTGCAACGCGGCGGGACCATAATCCACATCAAATAATGTGTTTCGTCGCATTGTCATGAGTTCTTTACGTTGGACAAGATGCGCTAGCGTGCCGGATGGTAGGCGTTCTTCATAGTCAGAAATATACTGATATTCTTCTTCTACGGCCTGAGTGGAATAATTGGTTGTCACAGCAATAACTCTACCACTGTTTTCCTCTGCCGTAACCAGAACATACAGGCTGTGGTCGCCACCGTTAAATTTAACCCGAAAAGCGCGTGTGCTCATGGCCAAATCGAATGCTGGAAATGTGAATTCTCGTTCGGATTGATTTACGCTGCGAGATAATTTTTGTAATGCACGGTTCAGTCCTGTGCTGTCTAATGAAAGCGTCGTTCTGATATCTGCCAATGAGGCACCTTCCAGGATAAGTCTGGCAAGGCTTTCCTGGCGGACATCCGCTTTATGCCGACCAAGGAAAACAAAGGTTTTATGACACTGAAGACAGTACAGTCGGGCCTCTCCCTGGGCGGAAAAACCGTACTTTTTCAATGACGAACTGCCACAACCAGGACAAGCCTTAATTAGCCCTCTCCAGGGCAGGTTAGCCGACAGACGGAAAAGATTGAGCGAACGTTCAGAAATGACCGGGAATGAGAATCCACATTCTCTGCACAAAATGTCCTTACCTTGCACCAAATAATCCGGGCTGTTGAGGATACCCATATTTTTGCACTCAGGCGTTTTACAAGCATCGACATTGATTTGGAAAAACATATTCACTCCCTGCGAATATTACTGTCATACAAATATTGTTTTTATCTCTGCGGGTGAAATATTATTTTCACAGAGCGTCTTCATCGCCCCCATCGCCAATGCTGTATGGGCAAAGAATGCCTGATAACCAGCGCATAAATAGTTCTGATTCAACATCCCTGAGGCCGAAGGTAAAAAACGGTGTTTGGGGCATCCCCCATGACAGGCAAATTGCCACTGACAGGAGTAGCATTCTTGCGCCATTGTACGGTTTTTATCATTGCCGAATTGCCGGTTCTGCTCGCTATTGTTCATTGCGCGTAGCGTCGTATGCTGAATATTTCCCAACTTGTACTGTGGATAGACAAAGTGATCGCAGTTATAGACATCACCGTTCATTTCCATCGCGAACGCACTACCGCATGTGGGAGCAAACACGCAGACTTGCGGAGGTAGCCCACACCAGGCCCCAAGCGTCTGCTCAAAGAGTTGTATGCCAATATTACCAATGTCCTCACGGATCCAGACATCAAAAATGGCATTGAGGAAGTGGCCGAACTCAAGGGAATCCACAGACCACGGCATCATGGTTATCTGTTTATCATCAGGATGTGCCAACCTGCCATCCTCGCTAGCGCTGCATCGTTCAACGAGCGGGATAAATTGCATATATCGGCTGCCAATACTTTTCAGGTATTGATAGACCTGCAGTGGGAAACGCATATTAGTGTGATTAACAACCGTCAGTGTATTAAATTCGACGCCATGGCGTACCAGACATTCAATGGCCTGTTCAACTTTTCTGTGCGTCGGTTTACCCGAACGAGTCACACGCCATTCATCATGTAGCGCGGCATCACCATCAACAGAGATCCCGACCAGGAAATCATTCTGCCGGAAAAAAACAGCCCATTCATCATCGATTAAAATACCGTTCGTCTGGAAAGTATTAACAATGCTCTTCCCTCTCGCGTAATGTTGCTGAAACTCAACCGCTCGCTGATAAAATGCGCGCCCCATCAGTGTCGGTTCTCCACCTTGCCATGCAAAAATGACTTCATCCACATCCTGTGCGGCAATGTGTTGTTTGATGAATAATTCCAGCATGGAATCTGACATCCTGTAATTACCTTTTCTGTCTGGATACAGTTTTTCTTTCTCCAGGTAAAAGCAGTATTTACAGTCCAGATTGCATACCGACCCTGTCGGCTTAATCATTACCTGGCAACTTTTCCTGTACATCGCGAAGGTCCATAAATAAAAGAACCCAGCCCAGCACCAAAGTGCTGAGCCAGGCGGGCATAGCCCTAAGTGGCATACACTGTATTTTTATTATTATCCGGTTAGCCCCAGGTGACCGGAGTCGGTTTCTCGCCTCGAGCTTTCATCAATGAATCGTTATCAATATCCTTTTTGTACTTCAGGAATTTACCGTACATCTGTTTTTCAATATCAGGCTGTTTGCCAATCAAGTTAAGCGTTTCAAACCGATCCTGTTTCAGGTTATAGAGATACTTCGGCTTATTCTCACGATCGATGATCATTTTCCAGTCACCATCACGCATAGCCCACTCATCGGTAGGGTCGTCCTGGAATGGCATATCAATACCGAAGATCAGCGGTTTTTCACGGTTTAACGTTTTCTGCTCAAGCAGCGGCACCAGAGACTGCCCATCGTAGGAACGATCTGTTGGGAGTTTGAAATTCATCATGTTGGCCAACGTCGGCAACCAATCAAGACCGTAAACCGGCGTATCAGAGACCATCCCTTGTGGAATATGTTTGCCATATTTGATGATTGCCGGAACGCGGATCCCACCTTCCCACAAGTTATCTTTACGGCCACGCAAGCCATCGGTCTCACCCGCCAGATTCAGCTCATACACTTTACGTGCCTCGCGGGTTACCGGTCCGTTATCGCTGGTAAAGATGACAATGGTGTTATCTTCTTCGCCCATCGCCTTGATCTTATCCATCACTTTACCGACCTGAGCATCCATATAGCTGATGTTAGCGTAATACTCTCCCGTACCGCGCCACGGTTTATCTGCCCAGTCACCATAGAACAGATCCGGATGCTGTTTTTGATAATCACTCATGTATTGCGAGTACATATCAAGGTATTTTTGGGGTGAAGCCAGTGGGCTGTGAACCTCTGTAAACGCAACATATAGAAAGAACGGTTTATCATCTTTCTTATTATCCAGCCAGTTCACAACTTCGGAGCTGACCAGTTCACCGCTATAGGTGTCCGCTCTGCCAATCGATTTGCCATTACGCACAAACCCAGTGGGATGCACGGTGCCATAGCGTGGACGTTCTTTGGCATTATCCAACGTAGAATCGGTCACAAAGCCGGAAGCATTGACCAGACCATAGTCAAAGCCCATATCTTTTGCCTGTGGTTGGTCAGTACGGTCGCCACCAGCATTAAGATGCAGCTTACCCATCATCGCCGTATCGTAGCCCTGTTGCTTCAGCAAGTTAGCAATAGTCAGTTCATTTCGACCTAACGCAACATTAGTGCCTTCAGGGATCCAGGAGCGAATCCCTGTACGAAACGGCATTCGGCCAGTAAGCAACCCAGCTCGAGAGGGAGAACACAGAGGAGCTGGCGCATAATAATCGGTAAATTTCACCCCGTCCTGAGCCAGTTTGTCGATATTAGGCGTTTTAACGATTCGATGGCCATAAGTCGCCAGATCGCCATAACCTAAATCATCTGCAAGAATGATGACTAAGTTAGGGCGTTTATCCGCAGCGGCTTGTACGGTTGATAATGCACTCCCGGCACATAGAGCCAATCCGATCATGCTGGCAACGACAGTTCTTTTCATTCCAACTCCTTTGAATTATCACATAGTCAATTACGCGACAGATCTACCAATAAATTAAATTTCTGTTTAATTTCCACCCTCGCTATTACATGGCGATGTAATAGCGACAGAAAAACAAAGAACAATATACATTCACAGATATTATATTAATCACGAA